>JAJZGK010000331.1 GCA_021798485.1 Pseudomonadota bacterium | reverse complement strand
TGGAGCGATGACCGCGCCGCAGGCGAGGCCGCGATCGACGCGGTGATGGCCGAGATGCACCGCATCGACCGCTGCATGAGCCCGTACAAGGCAAGCTCCGAGCTGTCGCGCATCAACCGCGAAGCGTCGGCCCGGTCCGTGCCGCTCAGCGAGGAGATGTACGGCCTGCTGGGCCGGGCGCTGCATCTGGGCGCCGAGGCGCATCTGGCCATGCTGTCGCGCGGCTATGGCGGCGAGGTGCGCCTTCTGGACGATTTCCGTCTGCGCCGCCGCGATGGCGCCGCCCTGGCCGGGCTGGGGCTGGCCCTGGGCACGGCCTGGTGGTGGGGGAGGCCATGACGGCGGTGTTCGACCTGGCCGATGTGCGGTACGCCTACCGCGACACCCCGGCCCTGAACGGCGTTAGCCTGACCATCGAGGCCGGGCGGCGGGTGGCGCTGCTGGGGGCCAACGGCTCGGGAAAATCCACCCTGCTGCGCCTTCTGGACGGGCTCTATTTTCCCGGCGGCGGCACGGTCACGGCCTTCGGCGCGCCCCTGACCGCGCAAAGCCTGGCCGACCAGGCGCAGGCCTTCGCCTTCCGCCGCCGGGTTGGCTACGTGTTTCAAAACGCCGATGTGCAGCTGTTCAATCCGACGGTGTTCGATGAACTGGCCTTCGGCCTGCTGCAGCTGGGGCTGCCGCGCGCCGAAATCCGCGCCAGGGTGGAGGCGGCGCTGGAGGCGTTCGGCCTTGCCCCCTTGCGCGACCGCGCGCCGCACCGGCTTTCGGGCGGCGAAAAAAAGCGGGTGGCCCTGGCCTCGGTGCTGATTCTGGACCCCGAAGTGCTGCTGATGGACGAACCGACGGCGGCCCTCGATCCGCGCGGCGCCGGCGAGATCATCGGCATGCTGTCGGCGCTGCGGGACAGCGGCCGCACCGTGATCACCGCCACCCACGATCTCGACAGCCTGCCCGAAATCGCCGATCTGGCCGTGGTGCTGCAGGCCGGGCGGGTGGCGGCCGTCGGCCCGGTGGAGGATATCCTGGCCGACCGCGATCTTCTGGCCCGCACCCGCCTGCTCATGCCGCATCGCCTGGGGTAAGGTTCTCCCGTCTTGCCTTTCCGCGCCGGCGGGGGGATGCTGATTCCCAGAGACGGCAAAGGGATAAAGGACGGGCGCGATGTTTCAGACGGCGGAATTGGGCCAGACCATCTCGAAAGCCGATTTCGATCTCATTGCCGATGATCTGCGGCTGGAACTGCTGGCGGTGCAGCAGGAACTGCGCGGCGCCGATTTTCCGGTGATCGTGGTTTTTGCCGGAGTGGACGGCGCCGGCAAGGGCGAATCGGTCAACCTCATCAATGAATGGATGGATCCGCACTGGATCCAGACCCGCGCCTACGGCGAGGCCTCGGACGAGGAGCGCGAGCGTCCGGCCTATTGGCGTTTCTGGCGCGATCTGCCGCCCAAGGGCCAGATCGGGCTGTTCCTGAGCTGCTGGTATTCTAGGCCCATTCTGGAGCATGTGCACGGCCAGATGGGCACCGCCGATTTCGACCGCCATCTCGACCGTATCGCCGATTTCGAGAAAACCCTGGCCGCCGATGGGGCCCTGATCGTCAAGTTCTGGATGCATCTGGGCCGCGAGGCCCAGAAACGCCGCCTGAAGCAGCTGGAAAAGGATCCGCTGCAAAGCTGGCGGGTCAGCAAGGCCGACTGGCGCAACTGGAAGCTCTACGACCGTTTCGTCGCCACCGCCGAACGGGCGGTGCGCCGCACCGATGGCGGCCAGACCCGCTGGACCATCGTCGAGGGCGAGGATTCCCGCTACCGCAGCCTGACGGTGCTGACCACCCTGCGCGACGCCATCCGCCGCCAGCTGACCCAGCGGGAAACCCGCCTCAAGGTGATCCGCGAGGCCCGCGCCGCTCTCGAGGCCCAGCATACCGATGAATTGCGGCGGGTGCAGGCCGAACGGGCCGCCATCGAGGCGCAGGCGGCGGCCGAGGCCAAGGCCGGGGCGGCGGGCCGCAAGGTGGCCACCGTCAAACTGGCCGAGGACGGCTCGCTGCGGCCGCTGACGGTGCTGGACGCCCTGGACATGACCCTGGCCATCCCCAAGGAAGAGTACAATCAAGTCCTGAAGGTGCTGCGGGCCGAACTGTCGCTGCTGTGCCGCCAGGCCAAGCAGCGGGGCATTTCCACCCTGCTGGTGTTCGAAGGCCCCGATGCCGCCGGCAAGGGCGGCGCCATCCGCCGCCTGACCTCCGGGCTCGATGCCCGCGATTACCGGGTGATCCCCACCGCCGCCCCCACCGACGAGGAACGGGTCCAGCATTATCTGTGGCGCTTCTGGCGCCATCTGCCCCGCGCCGGGCGGGTGACGGTGTTCGACCGCAGCTGGTATGGCCGGGTGCTGGTGGAGCGCATCGAAGGCTTCGCCGCCGCCGATGAATGGATGCGCGCCTATGCCGAGATCAATGATTTCGAGGAACAGTTGGCGCAGGCCAACGCCGTGGTGCTGAAATTCTGGATTCAGATC
>JAJZGK010000091.1 GCA_021798485.1 Pseudomonadota bacterium | reverse complement strand
CAGGGCGGCGTGCTGAAGGGTGAGGTCAAGGACGTTCTGCTGCTGGACGTGACGCCGCTGAGCCTGGGCATTGAAACCCTGGGCGGCGTTTTCACCCGCCTGATCGACCGCAACACCACCATCCCCACCCGCAAGGGCCAGGTGTTCTCCACCGCCGAGGACAACCAGACCGCCGTGACCATCCGCGTGTTCCAGGGTGAGCGCGAAATGGCCGCCGACAACAAGATGCTGGGCCAGTTCGATCTGGTGGGCCTGCCCCCCGCCCCGCGCGGCATGCCGCAGATCGAGGTGACCTTCGACATCGACGCCAACGGCATCGTCTCGGTTTCGGCCAAGGACAAGGCCACCGGCAAGGAACAGCAGATCCGCATCCAGGCCTCGGGCGGCCTGTCGGACGCCGACATCGACAAGATGGTGAAGGACGCCGAGGCCCACGCCGCCGACGACAAGAAGCGCAAGGAGGCGGTGGAAGCCCGCAACCATGCCGACAGCCTGATCCACACCACCGAGAAGAACCTCACCGAGTTCGGCGACAAGGTTCCTGCCGACCAGAAGGGACAGATCGAAACCGATCTCAAGGCCCTGAAGGACGTTCTGGACTCCGGCGACGCCGCTGTCATCAAGGCCAAGACCGATGCCCTGATGCAATCCTCGATGAAGCTGGGCGAGGCCATGTACAAGGCCCAGCAGGACGGCGCTCCCGCCGAGGGCGCCGCTCCCGGCGCCGAGGGCGGACACCAGGCCGATGACGGCGTGGTGGATGCCGACTTCGAGGAAGTGAAGGACAAGTAAGAACGTTTAGTCTGCACGGCCTCCGCCTTGTCCGCCTTGGGTGAACGAGGCGGAGGCCGACTTGCACGGGCGAGCTGATCGGCATGAGCAAACGCGATTTTTATGAAGTGCTGGGGGTATCCAAGGGCGCCAGCGCCGAGGACTGCAAGAAGGCCTACCGCAAACTGGCCATGCAGTTCCATCCCGACCGCAATCCCGACGATCCCAAGGCCGAGGAAAAATTCCGCGAGGTCAACGAGGCCTATGACGTCTTGAAGGACGAACAGAAGCGCGCGGCCTACGACCGCTACGGCCATGCCGCCTTCGAACAGGGCGGTCCGGGCGGCGGTGGCGGGTTCGGCGGCGGCGGCGGTTCGCCCTTCGGCGGCGGCTTCGCCGACATCTTCGACGAAATGTTCGGCGAGTTCATGGGCGGCCGCCGCGGCGGCACCCAGGCGGCCCGTGGCGCCGACCTGCGCTACAACATGGATATCAGCCTGGAAGAGGCTTTCAGCGGCAAGGCCGCCGAAATCCGCGTGCCCACCTCGGTTCCTTGCGACGACTGCAAGGGCAGCGGCGGCGCCGGCGGCTCGGCCCCGGTGGAATGCGGCACCTGCCGCGGCGCCGGCAAGGTGCGGGCCACCCAGGGCTTCTTCACCATCGAACGCACCTGCCCCACCTGCCAGGGCCTGGGCAAGGTCATCAAGGATCCCTGCAAAAGCTGCGGCGGCTCGGGCCGCACCCGCAAGGACAAAACCCTGTCGGTCACCATTCCGGCCGGGGTCGAGGATGGCACCCGCATCCGCCTGGCCGGCGAGGGCGAGGCCGGCATGCGCGGCGCCCCCAACGGCGATCTTTACATCTTCCTGTCGGTCGGCCCGCACCGCCTGTTCCAGCGTGAAGGCGCCAACATCCATTGCCGGGTGCCCATCCCCATGGTGACGGCGGCTCTGGGCGGCACCCTTGAAGTGCCGACCATCGACGGCAACCGCGCCAAGATCACCATTCCCACCGGCACCCAGACCGGCAATCAGTTCCGCCTGCGCGGCAAGGGCATGAGCGTGCTGCGCAGCCAGGCCCGTGGCGACATGTTCGTGGAGGCGGTGGTGGAAACCCCGGTCAACCTGACCAAACGCCAGGAGGAACTGCTGCGCGAGTTCGAAACCGCCGGCGGCAAGGAAACCAATCCGCAGACCACCGGCTTTTTCGCCAAGGTCAAGGAATTGTGGGACGACCTGAAGGACTGAACGACGTTCACGTCTGGCAACAAGGATAGTTGAGGCATCATGACCACCAGGATCGGGATCGTCGGCTGCGCCGGCCGCATGGGGCAAATGCTGATGCAGGAAGCGCTGGACGGCGAAGGCGTCACCCTGGCCGGCGGCAGCGAATGGGCGGGCAGCAAGGCCCTGGGCCGCGATATCGGCGAACTGCTGGGGCGCGGCCCCCTGGGCCAGCCGGTGGGCGGCGAGGCCCGCGCCCTGTTCGCCGCCTCGGATGTGATCATCGATTTCACCACCCCCGCCGCCACCCTGGAGCATGCCGCCCTGGCCGCTGAGATGGGCAAGCCGCTGGTGATCGGCACCACCGGCCTGACCCCGGAGCAAAGCGCCCGCCTTGACGAGGCCGCCCGCCGCACCGCCGTCGTCTGGGCCCCCAATTTCAGCGTGGGCATCACTCTGCTGATGGCCCTGACCCGCAGGGTGGCCGCCACCCTGGACGAAAGCTACGATATCGAGATCGTGGAAATGCACCACCGCCACAAGGTGGATGCCCCGTCCGGCACCGCCCTGGGCCTGGGCCGCGCCGCCGCCGAAGGACGCCAGGTGGCGCTGGAAGAGGTGTGGGTCAAGCAGCGCGACGGCCAGACCGGCCCGCGCCAAAGCGGCAGCATCGGCTTTGCCACCCTGCGCGGCGGCGACGTGGTGGGCGACCACAGCGTGCTTTTCGCCGCCGAGGGGGAACGGCTGGAACTGACGCACAAGGCCTCGTCGCGCAGGGTGTTCGCCAAGGGCGCCATCCGCGCCGCCCGCTGGGCCGCGGGCCGGGCCGCCGGCCTTTACGATATGACCGATGTTCTGGGACTGTCGGCGTAACTGCGGAACGCTCTACCGCCCCTGCGGCGTCCAGCTCATGGTGGCGGTATCGGCCTGATTGCACAGTTCCGCCAGCTTGGCTCCCGATACCCGCATGGGCACCAGGCCGTTGATGGCCACCGTGCCGTCCTTGACCAGATCCCAGGCGGCCCCCACACAGGCGCGCGGCGGCACGCCTTCGGCCACCACCATGGCGTGGCCGTTGGCCACCGCCACCCGCAAGGAGACACCGCCAGCCCCCGCCGGCGGCGCCGTCCCTTTCAGCAAGGATCGGCATGCCTGCGCCAGATCCCGCCCGGTCAGGCCGTGCGCCGAACGGGAGGTCATGGTCAGCAGCAGAGCGGCGGCGGCAACGGCCATCAGCACCAGCAGCAGCCATCCCCAACCCCGGCGGGGTTTGGGGGCAACCGGATGCGCGCCGCCATGCCCCCGTACCGGGCTGTGCCCCGGTGTGGAATGGCCGTTGGATGCAAGCCGCGACGCCGTGGAGGACATCGCTTCCTCCTGTTATGCCGTTTTGGGAATTATATCTCAATAAATAAGCCGGAACAATCCTGGCACCACGTGTAAAGAGGCGCCCGCGCGGCTTTATACCGCCCGGCCAATGAATTGACCGGTTGTATCGTCCCTCGCCGGGCGGCGGCATCCGCCGCCTTGGCCGCTCGCTCAATGCTCGCTGGATACCGGCCAACCCGTCACTTCAAGGGTTGGCCGGTATTACACCCCAAATACGGCACAAAATCCGCCCCTGCCGGAGGTTTTTCCGTCCGACGACAGATGGAAACCGTTTGTTACACTGAGCCGCATCCCCCTGTTACCCGCGCCTTTCATCCTGATCCTCACCTTGGAGCTTCGTGAACCGGCTCCGATCGGCGAGACCTGGTAGAAGGACGCAAGCACAATGCCGACGAAACATGTTTCCCTCGCAACCCTGGCCCTGACCCTGCCCCTGCTGTGCGCCGGCGCCGCCCAGGCCGATTCGGCCGCCGAAACGGCGCCGCCCCCCGCCATGGCCGGCCATTTCCTGAAACTCACCCCCGCGCAGCGGGCCGCCTGGCACCAGGATCATTGTCTCGACCGCTTCGCGCATGAAAAGGCCCGGCTGACCTATCTGGAAACCCGGCTGGCGCTGACGCCGCAGCAAGAGAGCGCCTGGCGCAAACTGGCCGCGGTGCGCCTGAAAAGCGCCGAAGGCCAGCGCGATGCCTGTCTGGCCGAGCAGCCTGCGGGCACCACCCCGCCCAGCGTGGTGGCGCGCGCCAAGCACCTGCAGGCCCGGCTTTCGGCCCGCCTGACCGCGCTTGAAGCGGCGCAGCCGCCCCTGCAAGCCCTGTACGATCAGCTCGACACCCATCAGCGCGCCATTCTCGACCGCCCGGTCTTCCATGAGGGCTTCGGCCCGCGCGAGGGGTTCGGGCACCCTGATTTTCCCCACCATCATCCCGAGTTCGGCCCGGACGGCGGTGAACAGCCGTAAGATCCGCCGCCCCTGGGCGAAACCGGAGCACAGGCCGCCCCTGTGCTCCGGTCGTTTCCGTTCCGGTCATTTTTTCGGCCAGGCGCCGATCATCGTCTTTTCCCGCGCCAGATCGCCGGGCTTCTGTTTGGGCAGGAAGGTGCCGCGCCCCGGCTGCAGGCTGCGCGGCGGCACCTTGCCTTCGATCCATACCGCGCAGTTGGCCTCATTGCTGTTTTTGAAGAAATAGGTTTCATCCGGCCGGGCCAGATGGCGGGCGTCGTAGAGCAGATGGCGATAAGCCGGCGGCACCACCTGCAGCGCCGCGCCCCCCCCCGGCGCGGTGAACTGCACCACCAGGCGGTTGAAGGCGGCGGTTTCGAAATAGCCCAGGGCGCAGGCGTTGCTCAACACCGGATCATAGGTGCCGGCCTTCCAGTAGGGGGTTTTGCGTACCGCCAGCACCACCGGCGTGGTTTCATCGATGGCCGGCAGCCGTTCAAAATTGCCGACGCCGGGCAAGGGCGGCGGCGGCGGCCGGCCGGGAAACTGTCCGGGATCGGGATGGGCCAGCAGTCCGGCGCCGGGCGGATCGGGCAGCTCCGGCCAGGGATTGAGCGGAGGCTTGCCCCAGGCCGGGGCCAGCAGCGCCGGCCCCAGCAGCATCCCGATGGCGATCCCGGCCAGCCTACCAGCGCATGACATGAATGGGTTTTTTCGATTTGGCGTCCTTGCCCAGCTGGCTGGCGCCCTCACCGGCCGGGCGGGGCCGGGTCATCAGCACCCACTCGTTGACCATCATGTAGCGCGGCGCCAGGAAATGATAGGCCCGCCGCAACAACTCGGGCTTATCCTGCCCCAGCTTCACCTGCACCGTGTCCCATTCCTCCAGGATCTCGTCCCAGGCCATCAGCCGGGCATGCAGATCGTCGCGCTTATCGCGGATATAGGCGATCTGGCTGGTCAGATTGCGCAGCACCGCCAGGATTTCGCCGGTCTGGGCATCGACCTCGAAGAACGAGGCCTTGAACTCCTCCAGCGCCCGCCCGCACAGGCGGGCCACCTGATCGGCCACCTCCAGCACCGAGCGCTCGCGGCCATAGAGGCGGCGCAGCCCCTGGATCTTCTGATACATCTCCTCGACGCGGCGGACCCGTTCGCGCAGCGCCTCGATATAGGCCAGCTCGTGCGCCAGGGTCTGCACGTGATGCACCACCTCCTCCTTGTGGTCGCGCCCCAGGCCCATGCGTTCGGCGGCCTCGCCGAAGGCCAGGTTGATGTTTTTCTTGATGTGGGGATCATCGGCCAGCTGCAGCAGCTCGTCGGGATCGGTGATCAGCTGCTCGCCGCCGGTCATCCAGTTCACCAGCTGCACGGCGATGCGCTGATAGGCGATGGTGGCGTGGCGTGCCGACAGCTGCCACGAGGCTTCGCGGGTGATCAGCTCGCGCGGCAGCGGATCCCCCAGGCGCAGGCCCTTGACGTATTTCAGCGCCTGCGCGCATTGATCCAGCATCTGGAAGTCGGCATCGCCCTCCTTCAGATTCAGTTCCTTCTTGATGCCGTGGATGGGCAGCGAAACATCGTTCTTGGCGAAGCGGATGTTCATCACCGGCTCGCCGGTCTGCTCGGAAAGCCGGAAGCAGACATCCTCCAGCTTGGAAAAGAAGGTATGGCCGAAGACCACGCACGGCGTGTCTCCGGGATCACCGGCATGCTCCGGTCCGGCGGGAAACGGGGGGGCGGGAACGTCTGTCATGGCGATCCTGGTCTGCGGTGCGGCGCGAACGACGGCACGATCCTAACACAGCCCGGGCGGAACCGGAAATCAGGTGCCGTGAATATCCGCCCACTCGCGGGCGCGGCGGCGGCTTAGCTGCTGCACCGCCTGCGGCAGCTGCGCCGCCAGGGCATCGCGCTCGGGCTGGGCGCTCTTATCGCCGAGATCCACCGCCAGATCGAGATACATCAGCCCCTGGCCCTGATCCTGCGCCACCATGCCGCCCTTGGCGAAAATCACCCCCAGGCGGTGCAACGCCGGGGCATAGCCCTGGTCGGCGGCCTGCTGCAGCAGCAGGATGCCCCGGCTGACATCCAAGGTGGCCTCGATGCCGCCGATATGCAGAAGGCCAAGCTCGTACTGGGCCGGAGCATAATCCTGCCCGACGGCGGCGCGCAGCCAGCGCACCGCGGCCACCGATTGCGGCGACGGCGGATGCGGGGCGGTGCCGTCGGGGCCGTTGTTCAGCAGCATCATGGCCAGCTGGTAGCAGCCTTCCGGGCTGCCCAGCTGGGCGGCCTTGCGATACCACAGGGCGGCGTCGTTCCGGCTTTTCGGTGTGCCGATGCCGTCCTGATACATCTTGCCCAAAGTCATCTGGGCGCTGATCACGTCTTTTTCCGCCGCCGGGCGCAACAGATGCAGGGCCTGGGCTTCATCCTTGGGCACGCCAACGCCATCGAGGTAGAGATGGGCCAGGGCCTCGGAGGCCTCGACATTGCCGGCGGCGGTGGCCTTGCCGTACCAGTCGGCCGCCTCCTGCGGGTTCTTGTCGGTGCCGATGCCCGCCATCTTGAGGCGCCCCACCTGATACTGGGCTTCCGGCAGGCCCTTTTCGGCGGCCTGGCGCAGCCAGCGGTAGGCCATCAGCTGATCGCGGCCGGTGCCGTTGCCGTTCAGATACAAAAGCCCCAGATCGAGCTGGGCGCGGGCATCGCCGGCGCGGGCCGCCACCGTCAGCTCCTTCATGGCGCGGGCATAGTCGCCGCGCGCCAGCGACTGCTCGCCGGCGGCCTCGGCCGGGGCCTGAACCGGCGCCGTCTGCGCAAGACAGGGCGACAGCAGAAACGGCAGAAGGGCGCAAGCGGCTAAGGAAGGGCGGACCATGGAGACGACCTGACGTCAGGGAATGAAGGGCAATGATTGTTTCATGCCGGCCCGATTCTGTAAATCAGGCCTGATCGCCAAACACCGAATCAATGGCCCGGGCCAGCCGCACGTCGTTGACGGTCAGGCCGCCGGCATCATGGGTCGACAGCGAGATCTCCACCCGGTTGTAGCAATTGCGCCAATCGGGATGATGGTTCATGCGCTCGGCCATCAGGGCCACCCGGGCCATGAAGCCGAAGGCGGCGGTGAAATCGGCAAACCGGAAAACGCGGCTCAGGGCCGCGCCATCGGCGGCCAAGGTCCAATCCGGCAGTTTTTCCAAGGCGGCGCTGATCTCTTCTTGATCCAGTCTGGCCGGCATCGTCAGTCCCCGTTCTAGGGTTTTCAGGAGGATACCCCATATTTAAGAACGATCGCCCGCCTTGGCGAGTCCCCCCAAGCGGGGGTAAGCTGATTTCCGTCAACGAACGCCCGCCCCGCTTGCGGGCGCCCCGGCGACATCAGAGAACGCCCCGGATCAACGGCGGCGAGACCGACAGGATGGAAACGCGCGTGACTTCTTCCCAGGCCTTCAAACACCCCCTCCCCCCCGAAAAGCTGCTGCGCCGGTGCGATCTGTCCGGTCTTCCCTTCGAAACCACCGACGATCTGACTCCGCTCGACCAGCCCTTGGGCCAGGAACGGGCGGTGGCGGCCATCCGCTTCGCCATCGGCATGAAGGGCGCCGGCTACAATCTGTTCGCCCTGGGCCCGGACGGCACCGGCAAGATCAGCCTGGTGCGCCGCTTCCTGGAACATGCCGCCGCCACCCAGGCCCCGCCCGACGATTGGGTTTATGTGCATCATTTCCAGGAAAGCCACCGCCCGCGCGCCCTGCGCCTGCCGCCGGGACGCGGGCCCGAGTTGAAGAAGACCATGGAACGGCTGGTGGAGGATCTGTGCCTGACCCTGCCCGCCGCCTTCGACGGCGAGGAATACCGCCACCGCCGCCATGACCTGGACGAACAGTTCAAGGAAAGCCAGGACGCCACCTTGCACGCCATGCAGGCCGAGGCGGCCAAGAAGGGCATCGCCGTGATCCGCACCCCGGTGGGCCTGGCCCTGGCCCCCCTGAAAGAGGGCGAGGTGCTGTCGCCCGACGATTTCCAGGCCCTGCCCGAGGACGAGCAGATCCGCCTGAAGGCGGTGATGGAAAGCCTGCAGGAGGAGCTTGAGGAAAAGCTGGCCGATCTGCCGCTGCTGACCCGCCGCCAGCGCGACAAGGTGCGCGCCCTCGACCGTGAAACCGCCGAGGCCGCCGTGGCACACAGCCTGCAGGAGGCCCGGCGTGACTGGGCGGAGGAAGCGGCGGTGCTGGCCTACCTGGACGAAGTGCGCGAAGAGGTGCTGGACACCCTGGAGGACTTCATTGCCCACGAGGACGGACCGCGCCCGGCCCAGACCGACGGCGACAGCGAGGACGAGGGTGGTTATCCCCGCTCGGCCTCGGGCAGCCACCTGCGCCGCTTCCGCGTCAATGTCCTGGTCACCACCAGCAACGGCGGCGGCGCCCCCGTGGTCTACGAGGATCACCCCACCCAGCCCAATCTGGTGGGCCGTATCGAGCATCTGGCCCAGATGGGCGCCCTTATCACCGACTTCAACCTGATCAAGGCCGGCGCCCTGCACCGCGCCAATGGCGGTTATCTGCTGCTGGAGGCCCGCAAACTGCTGATGAACCCCTTCGCCTGGGAAGATCTGAAGCGGGCCTTGCGGGCCCGCGAGATCCGCGTGGAATCCCCCGGCCAGTCCATGGGGCTTTTGTCCACCGTCAGCCTGGAGCCCGAGGCCATTCCCCTCGACGTCAAGGTCGTGCTGGTGGGCGACCCCATGCTCTACTATCTGCTGTCGCAGGAGGATCCCGACTTCAGCGAACTGTTCAAGGTGGCCGCCGATTTCGACTACCAGATGGACAACAGCGGCGATACCGTGCTGGGGCTGGCCCGCCTGATGGCCGGCATGGTGCAAAGCGAGGGACTGAAGCCCATGACCGCCGCCGCCATCGGCCGGGTGGTGGAGTATGCCGGACGGCTGGCCGAGGATTCCACCAAGCTCACCACCCATATCTCCAGCATCGTCGGCCTGGTGCGCGAGGCCGACTACTGGGCCGGCGAGGAACGGGCCGCCCGCATCGAGGCCGCCCATGTCCAGGCCGCCATCGAGGCCCAGATCTTCCGCCACGACCGCGTGCGCGGCCATGTGCTGGAGGAGATCGTCGACGGCACCCTGCTGATCGATACCGATGGCGAAAAGGTGGGCCAGGTCAACGGCCTGGTGGTGATGCAGCTGGGCACCTTCTCGTTCGGACGGCCCAGCCGCATCACCAGCCGCATCCATCTGGGCCGCGGCGAACTGATCGATATCGAGCGCGAGGTGGATCTGGGCGGCCCCATCCACAGCAAGGGGGTGATGATCCTCTCCTCGTTCCTGGCCGGGCGTTTCGCCCAGGATCAGCCGCTCACCCTGTCGGCCAGCCTGGTGTTTGAACAGTCCTACGGCGAGGTGGAGGGGGATTCCGCCTCGTCGGCGGAACTCTACTGCCTGCTGTCGGGCCTGGCCGACGCTCCGGTACGCCAGGGCTTCGCCGTAACCGGCTCGGTCAACCAGTACGGCCAGGTGCAGGCCATCGGCGGCGTTAACGAAAAGATCGAGGGCCATTACGATATCTGCCGCATGCGTGGCCTGAACGGCCATCAGGGTGTGATCATTCCCGCCTCCAATGTCCGCCATCTGATGCTGCGTCCCGATGTGGTGGAGGCCTGCGCGCAGGGACGCTTCCACATCCACGCCGTGGAGACCATCGATCAGGGCATCGAACTGCTGACCGGCATGCCGGCGGGCGAGGCCGACGAACACGGCCAGTTTCCCGCCGGCAGTATCAATCGGCGCGTGGCGGCCAAACTGGCCCTGTTCGCCCGCAAACTGCGCGCCTTTCACCAGGAGGGCGGCACGGCAAGCGGCACGGTGGGCCGCTCAATCGCGCCCACCGGCCGCGATTGAGCGGCGGCTGTCGCCAATGTTTCATATTTTACATGAATTGAATTCTCTCCCGGCGACATTACATACTGTTACTTAAAGCCTATTGCCTTGCCGTCTTCGGCAAGACTATGGTTTCACGTATCGCGCACTCATGGCAAAAGGAGAGGATCCATGATGACCGACCTCTGCAAGCCAGCCCCTGTTTCCCCACTGCCCCGCGGCCTTGGCGCCCGTGGCAGCCATATCCGCACCTTGCGGGGGGAACCCGCGCTGTGTGAGATGCTGGCCGATCCCCTGACCCGGCGACTGATGGACAGCGACGGCGTGGAAGAGGAAGGGCTGATGGATTTGATCCATCAGGCCCGCCGCAAACTGTCCGCCCGGGTCTGATCCTTTGCCGACGGCGCGGGCCATTGGGGCCGCGCCGTTTTTTCAGCACCAATAAATCGATTTTATCAATTTAAATAAGAATAATAATCCGTTTTGTGCGGTTTTCGTCCCGCCCTACACTGGCTGTCATCTCAACCGGAGACAGCATCATGGCTCTTCCTCCCGACTCGCTTACCCTTCAAAATCTCGAAGCCGCCTTTGCCGGCGAGGCCATGGCCAACCGCAAATATCTGTTCTTCGCCCGCCGCGCCCGCGAACTGGGCGCCATCGCCGTGGCCGAGGCCTTCGAGCGCACCGCCGAGCAGGAAACCCTCCACGCCTTCGGCCATCTGGATCTGCTCTACCCCAAGGAGCAGCTGACGGTGGAGACCATGCTGCGGCTGGCCATCGAGGGGGAGACCCACGAATACACCGACATGTATCCCCGCTTCCGCCACCTGGCCGAGCAGGAGGGACAGCAGGCCGCCGTGGCCGCGATCGACGGCCAGATCGCCGAATCGCGGGAGCATGCCGAACGCTTCGCCCGCCTTCTGGCCACCGCCGCCAAGCGGTTCGCCGCCCTGGCCAAGGTGGAGGAGAAACACGCCAACCACTACCGCGA
>JAJZGK010000330.1 GCA_021798485.1 Pseudomonadota bacterium | reverse complement strand
GAGCTGCCGGCGGCGGCGGCGCCCGGCCTCAACGCCCGGCTGGCGGCGCGCCGCGCTGCGGCAATGGTGCCGGCGCATGATAACGGCGTTAGCGGTCTGGCCTCGCTGACGCTGCTGCTGGAGCGGCCCGAGGAGGCCATGCCGGCCTACGACCGCCTGTTCGGCGCCTTCGCCGCCACCCCCACCGACGATATGGTGACGGTGCATGGCGGCGGCCCGCTGCTGTTTCTGGTGGACGAGGACGGCTTCGACCATCTGCACGCCAATCTCGCCATCCGCCTGCCCCCGGCGCCGGTCCTGGCGGCGGCGGCCTTCGCCGTGCCCGATCTCGAGGCCCTGGCGGCGCGGCTGACGGCGGCCGGCTTCACCCCGCGCCGGGCCGGACCCGCCCTGTCGCTGCCGCCGGAGCAGATGCTGGGGCTGGGGCTGGAATTCGTGCAGGGTTAAGGGAAGGAACGGCGGCACCATGCGCCATCGCGGCTCCGATTATCCCGCGCCGCCCGATGGCCGGCGCCACGATCTGCAAACGCTGAAATCCCTGGCGCCCTATCTGTGGCCGCAAGAGGCCGCCCTGCGGGCGCGGGTGGTGGGGGCGCTGCTGTTCCTGCTGGCCAACAAGCTGTTGGGCGTTTATGTGCCGGTGCTGTTCCGCGATGCCGTCAACAGCCTGGCGCTGACGCCGGGCCGGCTGGCGGTGGCGGTGCCGGTGGGGCTGCTGCTGGCCTATGGCGGCGCCCGGGTGCTGGCCCAGCTGAGCGGCGAACTGCGCGACGTGCTGTTCGCCCGCGTGACCCAGCGGGCCATGCGCACGGTGGCGCTGCGGGTGTTCCGCCATCTGCACGCCTTGTCGCTGCGCTTTCACCTCGACCGCCAGACCGGCGGCCTCAACCGCGGCATCGAGCGCGGCTGCCGGGGCATCGAGTTCCTGCTGTCGTTCACGCTGTTCAACATCCTGCCCACCCTGCTGGAGGTGGTGCTGGTGTGCGGCCTGCTGTGGCGGCTTTATGACGGCCGTTTCGCCCTCATCACCTTCGTCACCATCGCGCTTTACGCCGGCATTACCGTGTTCATCACCGATTGGCGCACCAAATTCCTGCGCCAGGCCAACCAGTCGGATCAGGAGGCCAACACCAAGGCGGTGGACAGCCTGGTGAATTTCGAAACGGTGAAGTATTTCGGCAACGAGGCGCACGAGGCGGCGCGCTACGATGTCAGCCTGCGCCAGTACGAGGAGTCCTCGGTCAAGGTCAAGACCACCGTCTCCATGCTCAACATGGGCCAGGGGGTGGTGATCGCCGTCGGCGCCACCCTGATCATGCTGCTGGCCGGGCGCGAGGTGGCGCAAGGGCGCATGCGGGTGGGCGATTTCGTGCTGGTCAACACCTACCTGCTGCAGCTTTACCTGCAAATGAACGCCCTGGGCTTCGTCTACCGCGAGATCAAGCGTTCGCTGATCGATATGGAGGCCATGTTCGCGCTGCTGCGGCAGAACCGCGAGGTGGCCGATCCGCCGCAGGCGCCGCCGCTGCGGGTGCGGGGCGGCGATGTGGTGTTCGAGCATGTGTCGTTCGGCTACGGCCCCGAGCGGCCCATTCTGCACGATGTCAGCTTCACGGTGCCGGCGGGGCAGACCCTGGCCGTGGTGGGGGCCTCTGGCGCGGGGAAAAGCACGCTGTCGCGGCTTTTATTCCGCTTTTACGATGTGTGGTCGGGCCGCATTCTGATCGATGGCCAGGATATCCGCGGCTGCACCCAGGACAGCGTGCGCGCCGCCATCGGCATCGTGCCGCAGGATACGGTGCTGTTCAACGACAGCATCGGCTACAATATCGCCTACGGCAACCCCGCCGCCACCCCGGCCGAGGTGGAGCGGGCGGCGCGCCTGGCCCATATTCACGCCTTCGTGCAAAGCCTGCCCGAAGGCTACGCCACCCAGGTGGGCGAGCGCGGCCTGAAACTGTCGGGCGGCGAGAAGCAGCGGGTGGCCATCGCCCGCACCATCCTGAAAGGCCCGGCCATCCTGCTGTTCGACGAAGCCACCTCGGCGCTCGATACCCATACCGAGCGCGAGATCCAGCAGTCGCTGCGCGAGGTGTCGCAAAACCGCACCACCCTGGTGATCGCGCACCGCCTGTCCACGGTGGTGGAGGCCGATCAGATCCTGGTGCTGGAGCAGGGCCGCATCGTGGAACGGGGCCGCCATCAGGATCTTCTGGCCCTGGGCGGCCGCTATGCCGGGATGTGGGCGAAGCAGCAGGAGGCGGCGCAGCTGCAGCGGGAGCTGCGGGCGATCGAAACCGGAAGCCGCCCCGCCCCCTGAGCCCAGCCCCCACCCCCGGCGCCTGAGGGACATAAATCTGGAAGCCGCGTATGCGGCTGACTGGCCCGTTGAGGGCCCGCGCGAGCGTTCGCGCGCAAGCCAAGCTGGCGGGACGCCAGCGCCCGGCGCCTGAGGGACATAAATCTGGAAGCCGCGTATGCGGCTGACTGGCCCGTTGAGGGCCCGCGCGAGCGTTCGCGCGCAAGCCAAGCTGGCGGGA
>JAJZGK010000329.1 GCA_021798485.1 Pseudomonadota bacterium | reverse complement strand
CCAACCGCCCAATGAATTGACCGGTTGTATCGTCCCTCGCCGGGCGGCGGCATCCGCCGCCTTGGCCGCTCGCTCAATGCTCGCTGGATACCGGCCAACGAGTCACTTCAATGGTTGGCCGGTATGAATAAACCTTACCCGCCGTAGCCGTCGATCACCTCCAGGAAGGCCTGGCCGTAGCTGTCGAGCTTGCTGCGGCCCATGCCCGGCAACGCGGCCATGGCGGCCAGCGAGCGCGGTTTGCCGCGGGCCATTTCCAGCAGCGTGGTGTCGTGGAAGATGACGTAGGGCGGCACCCCCTGGTCACGCGCCAGCTCCAGGCGCAGGGCCCGCAGCTCCTGGAACAGGGCGTCGTCGTGCGGGTCGTCCAGGCTGGGGCGGGCGCGGCTGGCGCGGGAGGCGCGTTTGGGGGCGGGATCGCGGCGCAGGCTCAGGCGCTCCTCGCCGCGCAGCACGGCGCGGCAGGCCTCGGTCAGCAGCAGCGAGCCGTGATTGTCCATGTCCACGCGCAGCAATCCCGCCGCCACCAGCTGCCGGAAGATGGATTTCCACTCCTCCTTGCCGATGTCGCGGCCGATGCCGAAGGTGGAAAGTCTGTCGTGCCCCAGCTTGCGCACCCGTTCGCCGTCGGTGCCGGTTAAAACATCGATGACATGGCCGGCGCCGAAGATCTGCCCGGTGCGGTAAACGCAAGACAGCGCCTTTTGCGCCGCCAGGCTGCCGTCGAAACTTTCCACCGGCTCCAGGCAGGTGTCGCAGTTGCCGCAAGGGGCGGAGCTTTCGCCGAAATAGTCCAGAATCACCTGGCGGCGGCAGCGGGTGGTTTCGCAAAAGCCCAGCAGGGCGTTCAGCTTCATCTGCTCCAGGCGTTTCTGGGCCTCGGGGGCATCGGAATCGGCCACCATCTGGCGCATGCGGGCCACATCCTGCAGGCCGTAGACCATCCAGGCGTCGGAGGGCAGGCCGTCGCGCCCGGCGCGGCCGGTCTCCTGGTAATAGGCCTCCATGCTTTTGGGCAGATCGAGATGGGCGACGAAGCGCACGTCGGGCTTGTCGATGCCCATGCCGAAGGCGATGGTGGCCACCATGATCAGGCCCTCCTCCTTCAGGAAGCGGTCCTGGTTGCGGGCGCGGGTGTTCTTGTCGAGGCCGGCGTGATAGGGCAGGGCGTTGAAGCCCTGCTGGCACAGCCAGGCGGCGGTATCCTCGACCTTGCTGCGCGACAGCCGGTAGACGATGCCGGCATCGCGCGGATGCTCGGCCTTCAGGAACGACAGCAGCTGATGGCGGGCGCTGGACCCCTTGGGGGCCACGCGGTAGCGGATATTGGGGCGGTCGAAGCTGGAAACGAATTCCCGGCCCTGGGCCAGGCCCAGTTTTTCCACGATCTCGCGGCGGGTGGGGCCGTCGGCGGTGGCGGTGAGGGCGATGCGCGGCACGGCGGGAAAGCGCGCGTGCAGGGCGGCCAGCTGCAGATATTCCGGGCGGAAATCGTGGCCCCACTGGCTGACGCAATGGGCCTCGTCGATGGCGAACAGCGCCAGGCGGCAGCGTTCCAGCTGGGTGAGGAACGACTCGGTCATCAGCCGTTCCGGGGCGACATAGACCAGATCCAGCTCGCCGGCCCGCATCTGCCGTTCCAGCTCCACCATCTCGCCGTAGCCCAGGGTGGAGTTGAGGGCGGCGGCCCGCACCCCCACCTGGCGCAGGGCCGAGACCTGATCCTGCATCAGGGCGATCAGCGGCGACACCACCACGCCGATGCCGTCGCGGCATAAGGCGGGGATCTGATAGCACAGCGACTTGCCGCCGCCGGTGGGCATCAAAACCAGGGCATCGCCGCCGTCGATGACATGGCCGATGATCTCGGCCTGGGCGCCACGGAAGCGGTCGTAGCCGAAAACGGATTTCAATATCAGAAGGGGATCGGGCATGGCGCTCGTTTGTAGCCCCTTCGCCGGGGCGGCGGCAACCTCCTTGGCGCTTGCCGCGAGGACAATCGGGTGACGCCGATTGCCCTGTTTGATGGGCGCCCCTCAATCGCCGGGCGCTGGCGTGCCGCCAGCTTGGCTTACGCGCGAACGCTCGCGCGGGCGCTCAATGCGCCATCGCGCCGAAGATGGTATGGTGTAAAACAACACCCACGCGTTCACCCGATTGCCCTGCCTTTGCCGCCCGGCCGGGCGGCGATGGGCGCAGAAGAAATCTTTGCCGGGGGGGAGGCAGGCGTTAGAGTGAGCCCCTACGCTGCGGAGAGCCGGGAAGCATGAGAACGCCCATCGCCATCGTTGCCGCCCTGCTGGCGGCCCTGCTGATCGTGCCCGCGCTGGTGCAGTGGAACGGCTATAAGCAGGCCATCGTCGCCCTGGTGCGGGCCCGCACCGGGCAGACCTTGAGCATCGACGGCCCCCTGACTCTGCGCCTGCTGCCCCGCCCCGAGATGACGGCCCACGCCGTGCGCCTGAGCGGCCCGGCGGGCGGCCCCGCTTGGCTGGAGGCGCGGGCCGTCGGCCTGCGCCCGGCCCTGTGGCCGCTGAGATCGG
>JAJZGK010000090.1 GCA_021798485.1 Pseudomonadota bacterium | reverse complement strand
CGTCCCTCGCCGGGCGGCGGCATCCGCCGCCTTGGCCGCTCGCTCAATGCTCGCTGGATACCGGCCAACGAGTCACTTCAATGGTTGGCCGGTATTACTCCTGCCCGTGCATTACCGTTCTGCCCATCCTCGACGGCAATCCCGATTTTCTGGCCTGGATCAGCGCGGCAACGGATCCGGCATGACCACCGTGGCCACCGCCTGAGCGGCGATGCCCTCGCGGCGGCCGGTAAAGCCCAGCCCCTCGGTGGTGGTGGCCTTGACGCTGACCCGCCCTTCATCGATGCCGAGAATGGCGGCGATGCGGTGCGCCATGGCGGCGCGGTGCGGCCCCACCTTGGGCCGTTCGCAGATCACCGTAAGATCGAGATGGCTGATGCGGCCGCCGCGCCCGCTCAGGAGCGCACCGGCATGGGCCAGAAAGCGGGCGGAATCGGCACCTTTCCAGCGCGGATCCGAAGGCGGGAAATGCCGGCCGATATCGCCGGCGCCGATGGCGCCCAGCAGGGCGTCGGTCAGGGCGTGCAGGGCGACGTCGGCATCGGAATGGCCTTCCAGCCCGGCCTCATGCGGGATGACGATATTGCCCAGCATCACGTGATCGCCGGGGCAGAATTTATGCACATCGAATCCGCTGCCCACCCGCACCTCGCCGGGGCCGGACAGGCTGCGTTCGGCCCGCTCCAGATCCTGGGTGGTGGTGATTTTCACATTGCTTTCGGCACCTTCCACCAGGGCCACGCCGAGCCCGGCCCGTTCGGCCACGGCGGCATCGTCGGTCAGGTCGTGCCCGGCGGCGGCGCGGTGCGCCTCCAACAGGGCGGCAAAGTGGAAGCCCTGCGGCGTTTGCGCCCGCCACAGCCCGGCGCGGGGTACGGTTTCGCGGATCAGGCCATCCTCGCCGCGTTTTAAGGTGTCGTGCACCGGCAGGGCGGGAATGGCCCCGGCATGCAGGTGCAACGCCCGCACCACCCGGCTGATCAGGGCGCTCTCGGCAAAGGGGCGGGCGCCATCGTGGATCAGCACCAGATCGGGGGCGTCCTGGGCCAGGGCCTCCAGCCCCAGCCGCACCGATTCCTGGCGGCTGGCGCCGCCGGCGATGGGCGGGGCCAGCGCCAACCCTTCGGCGGCCTGGTCGTATAGGGGCAGGTCGTCGGGGTGGATCACCACCCGCACGGCATCGATGGCGGGATGGCCGGCCAGCAGCGCCAGACTGTGGCGCAGGATGGGGCGCCCCGCCAGCAGCCGCCACTGCTTGGGCACATCGCCGCCGAAACGGGCGCCCCGGCCCGCCGCCACCACCAAAGCCACGCACCGCGCCATGTCGTTCCGCCTTCATGCTGTCGTTCCGATCCGAGGTATAAGCGCCGGGGCCGCATTTGCCAAGAGACCCTGATCCCAGGGTCATCGGATGAACGCGCGGATGTTGTTTTACGCATACCGTCTTCGCCGCGATGGCGCGTTGAGCGCCCGCGCGAGCGTTCGCGCGCAAGCCAAACTGGCGGTACGCCAGCGCCCGGCGATTGAGGGACGCCCATCAAACAGGGCAATCGGCTTCACCCGATTGCCCTGACCCTGATCGCCGCATTGCCCCGGCCGGTGCGGGCGGCTATAGTCGGGGCATGATCACCATCACCATCCCCGCCCTGGTGGCGCTGGCCGCCCTGATCCCCGCCGCCATCCTGGCGTTCCGCCGTCAGGGCGGGCGCGATTCCCTGTTCTGGGCCTCGCAGGCCATCGCCTTCCTGGGCCCCGCCGCCCTGGCCGCCAGTCTGGTGGCCAACGGCTGGAACACCGCCCTTTCGGCCGATCTTTGGATCATGATCGCCGTGACCATGCTGCTTTACGCCGTGGTTTCGGCCCTGGACCGCGCCGCCTGGCGCCTGTCGCCGCTGCTGCTGCCCTATCTGGTGCTGCTGGGCCTGATCGCCCTGGCCTGCAGCCGCCCCGGCACCCCGGACGAGGCCATTTCCACCGCCTGGCTCGATCTGCATATCGTGGTTTCGGTGGCCACCATCGGCCTTTTGACCCTGGCCGCCGTTTCGGCCCTGGGCTCGTTTCTGCAGGCCCGCGCCCTGAAACTGAAAAAGCCCAACCGCCTGACCCGCATCCTGCCGCCGATGGCCGACAGCGAGCGCCTGTCGGAACGGCTGCTGGCGCTGTCGGAACTGGTGCTGGGCGGCGGTGCCGTCACCGGCATGGCCACCCAGTATCTGGAAAGCGGCAGCCTGCTGAAACTGGATCACAAGATCCTGCTGACCCTGCTGGCCTTCGTGGTTATCGGGCTGCTGCTGGTGGGACGGCGGGTGTGCGGCGTGCGCGGCCAGATTGCCGCCCGCGTTATTCTTCTATCCTATCTTCTTGTTATTCTTGGGTATTTCGGGGTCAAGTTCGTCCATCAGGTCCTGCTCGGGTAACGCAACCCAGCCATCTGCCGAAGAACTAGCCATTTTTTGCCATTGCATCGGGCATGGCTGCTTAATTAGTATGCAGCGCTCGCCTGGAGGATGCTGTCGGCATGTCTTTGAAGATCGGTCCCGTTACCCTTGATAATCCCGTCATTCTGGCCCCCATGTCGGGGGTGACCGACATGCCGTTCCGCCGTCTGGTCAAGCAGGGCGGCGCCGGGCTGGTGGTGTCGGAAATGATCGCCTCCGAGGCGATGATCCGCGCCAACCGCCAGACCATGAAAATGTCCACCTGCTGCGCCGATGAATTTCCCATGGCGGTGCAGCTGGCCGGCTGCGAGCCCGCGGTGATGGCCGAGGCCGCCCGCCTGAATCAGGATCGCGGCGCCGCCATCATCGATATCAATATGGGCTGCCCGGTGAAGAAGGTGGTCAAGGGCGATGCCGGCTCGGCGCTGATGCGCGATGAAAAACTGGCCGGAGCCATTCTGGAAGCGGTGGTCAGGGCGGTATCGGTGCCGGTCACCCTGAAGATGCGCACCGGCTGGGACGAGGCGCACCGCAACGCCCCGGCGCTGGCCCGCATCGCCGAGAGCGCCGGCATCCGCATGGTCACCGTGCATGGCCGCACCCGCAACCAGTTCTATTCCGGCCGCGCCGATTGGAGCTTCATCCGCACCGTGAAAGAGGCGGTCTCGATTCCGGTGGTGGGCAATGGCGATGTCTGCAGCCTGGACGATGCCCAAGCCCTTCTGGAGCAATCGGGCGCCGATGGGGTGATGATCGGGCGCGGCTGTTACGGCCGGCCGTGGTTTCCGGGGCAGGTGGCGCATTTCCTGGCCACCGGCGAACGGCGGCCCGATCCCTCGCTGGCCGAACAGCTGGCGATGGTGCGGCACCATTTCGACGCCATGATCGAGCATTACGGCGAGGAAACCGGCTGCCGCCTGGCCCGCAAGCATGTGGCCTGGTATTCCAAGGGCCTGCCGGGCTCCACCGAGTTCCGCGCCCGCATCAACCAGTCGCTGGAGGCGGCGGCCGTGCGCGGCCTGATCCGCGATTTTTACGAACCGCTTCTGCAACGGGTGGCGGCATGAGCAGAAAACTTGCGTTTTTAAGGCGAAAGACCGTGCAGCCACAGATCGATCCCGCTTCGGTGCTGAACGCCCTGATGGCCGCCGTCCTGGTTCTGGACGAGGACGGGCTGATCCAGCAGGTCAACACCGCCGCCGAGGATCTGTTCGAATCCTCGGCCAACCATCTGATGGGCATGGCCCTGAGCGAGATCCTGCCCGGCGACTGCCAGCTGTTCTCGCTGATCGGCCAGGCCCGCCAGGACGGCACCTGCGTGTCCGAATACGGCGTGCCGCTGGACAGCCCGCGCACCGGGGCGCGCACCATGAACATGTCGGTGGCGCCCCTGGTGGAGGTGCCGAAATGGGTGGTGGTTTCGCTGCACGAACAATCCATCGCCCTCAAGATCGGCCATCAGCTCAATCACCGCAATTCGGCCCGTTCGGTCACCGCCATGGCCGCCATGCTGGCGCACGAGGTGAAGAACCCGCTGTCGGGCATCCGCGGCGCCGCCCAGCTTCTGGAACAGAACTGCTCGCCGGAAGACCGTACCCTGACGCAGCTGATCTGCGAGGAATCGGACCGTATCGTCTCGCTGGTCAACCGCATGGAGGTGTTTTCCGACAAGCGCCCCATCGAGCGCGATCCGGTGAACATCCACGGGGTGATGGAGCATGTGCGCCGGGTGGCCCAGGCCGGTTTCGGGCGCAATGTGCGCTTCCACGAGCTTTACGATCCCTCGCTGCCGCCGGTGCCGGGCAACCGCGACCAGCTGGTGCAGGTGTTCCTCAATCTGGTGAAGAACGCCTGCGAGGCCGTGGGCAACGAGGGCGGCGAGATCGTGCTGTCCACCGCCTTCCAGCACGGCATCCGCCTGGCGGTGCCGGGGGGCGAGGCCCGCATGCATCTGCCGCTGGTGGTCAGCGTGCAGGATAACGGCCCCGGCATCCCCGAGGATCTGCGCCCCCATCTTTTCGATCCCTTCGTCACCACCAAGGTTTCCGGATCCGGCCTGGGGCTGGCCCTGGTGGCCAAGATCATCGGCGATCATGGCGGCGTGGTGGAATTCGACAGCCAGCCGCGCCGCACGGTGTTCCGTGTCATGCTGCCCATGGTTCAGCACGAGGACAGCTCTCAGAAATGACTTCCACCATTCTCGTCGCCGACGACGACCGCGGCATCCGCACCGTTCTGACCCAGGCCCTGGGCCGCGCCGGTTACGAGGTGCGCACCACCGGCAATGCCTCCACCCTGTGGCGCTGGGTGTCCGATGGGGAAGGGGATCTGGTGATCACCGATGTGGTGATGCCCGATGAAAACGGCCTCGACCTGCTGCCGCGCATCAAGAAGATCCGCCCGGAGATGCGCATCATCGTCATGAGCGCGCAAAACACCCTGCTGACGGCGGTCAAGGCCGCCCAGCGCGGCGCCTTCGAATATCTGCCCAAGCCGTTCGATATCCGCGAACTGGTCAATGTGGTGCAGCGCGCCCTGACCACGCCGCGCTCGCCCGCCGCCGACGAGGCGGTGGAGGAGGCCGACGACAATCTGCCGCTGATCGGCCGCTCGGCGGCCATGCAGGAGATCTACCGCACCCTGGCCCGGCTGATGGGCACCGATCTCACGGTGATGATCACCGGCGAATCCGGCACCGGCAAGGAGCTGGTGGCCCGCGCCCTGCACGATTACGGCAAGCGCCGCAACGGCCCCTTCGTGGCCATCAACATGGCGGCCATCCCGCGCGAGCTGATCGAGAGCGAACTGTTCGGCCATGAGAAGGGCGCCTTCACCGGCGCCACCCAGCGCGCCGCCGGCCGTTTCGAGCAGGCCGAGGGCGGCACCCTGTTCCTGGATGAAATCGGCGACATGCCGCCCGAGGCGCAAACCCGCCTGCTGCGCGTGCTGCAGGAGGGGGAATATACCACCGTGGGCGGCCGCACCCCCATTCGCGCCAATGTGCGCATCGTGGCCGCCACCCACCGCGATCTGACGCAGCTGATCCGCCAGGGCCTGTTCCGCGAGGATCTGTTCTACCGCCTGAACGTGGTGCCGATCCGCCTGCCGCCCTTGCGCGAGCGCACCGAGGATATCCCCGAACTGGTGCGCCATTTCCTGTCGCAGGCCGCCTCGGAAGGCCTGCCGGCCAAGACCATGGACAGCCTGGCCATGGACCGCATGCGCCGCCACCGCTGGCCCGGCAATGTGCGCGAGCTGGAAAATCTGGTGCGCCGCCTGGCCGCCCTCTATTCCCAGGAGGTGATCGGCATCGAGGTGGTGGAGGCCGAGCTGTCGGGCGGGGCTTCTCCCGCCGATTCCGGCGCCGTGCCGGAAAACGAGGGCCTGAGCGCCACGGTGGAGCGGCATCTGCGCGATTATTTCGCCGCCCATGCCGACGGCCTGCCCGCCGCCGGGGTCTACGACCGGGTGCTGCGCGAGATCGAGCGGCCGCTGATCACCCTGACCCTGGAGGCCACCCGCGGCAACCAGATCAAGGCGGCGCAGGTGCTGGGGCTGAACCGCAACACCTTGCGCAAGAAGATCAAGGATCTCGACATCCAGGTTGTGCGCGGCCTGAAATAACCCCGGAAGGGCCCCGAGATGAGGGAAATGTCCGAGCGGCTGAGGCTCTTTCTGCGGCTGCGCCTGTGGGCGCGCCGCGTCAACCTGCCGCGCAAGCTGACCGTGGCCCTGACCCTGGGGGTGATCCTCTCGGGCACGGCCACCTATGCCGCCCTGACCAACACCCGGCCCCTGGGCGGAGCCTTGAACCCCAAGATCGTGCTGGTGCTGCTGGGGCTCGATCTCCTGCTGGTGCTGCTGCTGCTGGGGCTGGTGATGCGCCGGGTGGCGCGGGTGTGGGCCGAGCGGCGCAGCGGCGGGGCGGGGGCCAAGCTGCATATCCGCCTGGTGCTGATGTTCTCGGTGGTCTCGGTGGCGCCGGCCATTCTGGTGGCGGTGTTTTCCACCCTGCTGATCCATTTCGGGGTGGAGCAGTGGTTCAACAGCCGGGTTTCCACCGCGGTCAACGAATCCCTGGTGGTGGCCAACGCCTATCTGGAAGAGCATCAGCAGGCCATCGGCGGCGATGCCCTGGCCATGGCCTACGATCTCGACCGCTGGGGGCCGGCCCTGCTGCACAGCCCGATCCGTCTGGAACAGGTGATCAGCAGCCAGGCCGAGATCCGCGCCCTGCCCGAGGTGGTGGTGTTCGTGCGCGGCTCGGGCATCATCGCCAGCAGCGCGCTGTCGTTTGCCATGAACGACGCCATCGAACATATTCCGGTATGGGCCTATCAGCAGGCGCAGAACGGCAAGGTGGCCATCATCATCGTGCCGGGCGACGACAAGGTGCGCGCCCTGGTGCGCCTCGATGACCCCTTGAACGAAACCTATCTGTTCGTGGGCCGCTTCGTCGATCCCAAGGTTTTGGGCCATGTCACCCGCACCTCGCAGGCGGTGGAGGAATATCAGCGCCTGGAAGGGGCGCGCTCGCATCTGGAAATCAAATTCTCGGCCATTTTCGCCGTGGTGGCGCTGCTGCTGCTGCTGGCCGCGGTATGGGTGGGGCTGTCGCTGGCCACGCAGCTGGCTTCGCCGATCATCGCCCTGATCGATGCCGCCGAGCGCATCCGCGCCGGCGACCTGTCGGCGCGGGTGGATGCCAGCGCCGCCAGCGACGAGCTGCGCTCGCTCAGCCGCGCCTTCAACCGCATGGCCAGCCAGCTGGGGGCGCAGCGCCACGATCTGATGACCATCAACCTCGAACTGGACGAGCGGCGGCGCTTCACCGAAACCGTGCTGTCCGGGGTTTCGGCGGGGGTGATCGGCCTCGACGTCAACGGCGCGATCGAACTGCCCAACCGCTCCGCCATCGATCTTCTGGGGATCGAGGCCCAGGATCTTTCGGGCCGCCCTTTGGGCGAGGCGGTGCCGGAGATGGCCGATCTGCTGGAAACGGTGCGCAACCGCCCCGAACGGCCGGTGCAAAGCGAGATCGTTCTGCGGCGCGAGGGGCGTCAGCGCACGCTTTTGGTGCGCATTTCCGCCGAACGGGACGAAAGCGAGGCGGTGACCGGCTTCGTCGCCACCTTCGACGACATGTCGGAACTGGCCTCGGCCCAGCGCAAGGCGGCCTGGGCCGACGTGGCGCGGCGCATCGCCCACGAGATCAAGAACCCGCTCACCCCCATCCAGCTGTCGGCCGAGCGGCTGAAACGCAAATATCTGAAGCAGATCAGCATCGACCCGGAAACCTTCATCACCTGCACCGACACCATCATCCGCCAGGTGGGCGATATCGGGCGCATGGTGGATGAATTCTCGTCGTTCGCCCGTATGCCGGCCCCGGTGATGAAGCATGAAAATCTGGGCGATCTGGTGCGTCAGGCGGTGTTTCTGGCCCGCAACGGCTATCCGGCGGTGCATTTTGAAAGCCATCTGCCCGACGGGGCCGTAACCCTGCCATGCGACGGACGCCAGATCGGCCAGGCCCTGACCAATCTTTTAAAAAACGCGGTGGAGGCCATCGAGGGCCGCGGCGGCGAGGGGCAGGACCCCGGCCAGGTGGCCGTGACCCTGCGGGAAACGGCGCAGGAAATCCTGGTCTCCATCGAGGACAACGGCAAGGGATTGCCGGTGGAGGAACGCGACCGCCTGACCGAGCCTTACGTCACCACCCGGGCCAAGGGCACCGGATTGGGGCTTGCCATCGTCCGGAAAATCATGGAAGACCATGGGGGTGAACTGGTTCTGGAAGACCGCGCCGCCCTCGACGGCGGCCGTGGCGCCCGCATCAGCATGGTGTTCCGCCCCGGCAACCGCCCGGCGGGGCCGCAAGGTAACGTGGTGAATACGGTGAGTGACCATGGCGCATGATATTCTCATCGTCGATGACGAGGCCGACATCCGCATGCTGGTGTCGGGTCTTCTGGAAGACGAAGGCTATCAGACCCGCGAAGCCGCCCATAGCGACGACGCCCTGGAGGCCATGAACCGGCGCCGCCCCAGCCTGGTGCTGCTGGATATCTGGATTCAGGGCAGCAAGCTGGACGGCCTGCAGATTCTGGCGGAAATCAAGCGTGATCACCCCATGGTGCCGGTGGTGATGATGAGCGGGCACGGCAATATCGAAACCGCCGTCACCGCCATCAAGCACGGCGCCTACGAATTCATCGAAAAGCCCTTCCAGGCCGACCGCCTGCTGCTGGTGGTGCAGCGGGCCATCGAATCGGCGCGCATGCGCCGCGAAATCCAGGAACTGAAGGCGCGCGGTCCGGTCAGCGAGGAAGATCTGCTGGGCCAATCCACCTGCGTCAACCAGCTGCGCCAGAATGTGGAGCGGGTGGCCCCCACCGGCTCGCGGGTGCTGATCACCGGCGCCGCCGGCGTCGGCAAGGAGGTGGTGGCCCGCCAGCTGCACCGCCTGTCCAAGCGGGCGGGCGGGCCCTTCGTGGTGGTCAACTGCGCCGCCATGCACCCCGAGCGCATGGAAGCCGAGCTGTTCGGCGTGGAAGGCGGCGAGCACGAGCACAAGATCGGCACCTTCGAACAGGCGCACGGCGGCACCCTGGTGCTGGACGAGGTGGCCGACATGCCCCTGGAAACCCAGGGCAAGATCGTGCGGGTGCTGCAGGAACAAACCTTCGAGCGTGTGGGCGGCAGCCAGCGCGTGGAGGTGGATGTGCGGGTGATGGCCACCACCAACCGCGATCTTCTGGCCGAGATCGCCGCCGGACGCTTCCGCGAGGATCTTTATTACCGCCTGAACGTGGTGCCGCTGAAGGTGCCGTCCTTGCGCGAGCGCCGCGAGGATATCCCCCTGCTGGTGCGCTATTTCATGGAGCGGGCGGCGCAAACCGCCGGTCTGGCGCCGCGCCCGGTGGGCGAGGACGCCGTCGCCGCGCTGCAGGCCTACGACTGGCCGGGCAATGTGCGGCAATTGCGCAATGTGATGGACTGGCTGCTGATCATGGCCCCGGGCGATGCCCGCGAAACCATCCGCGCCGACATGCTGCCGCCGGAGATCGGCGCCATCACCCCGGTGGTGCTGCGCTGGGAAAAATCGAGTGAGATCATGACACTGCCGCTGCGCGAAGCGCGCGAGGTGTTTGAACGGGAATATCTGCTGGCCCAGGTCAACCGCTTTGCCGGCAATATCTCGCGCACCGCCACCTTCGTGGGGATGGAGCGCTCGGCCCTGCACCGCAAGCTGAAGTCGCTGGGGGTCAATACCGACGACAAGGCCCGGGTTTAAAGCCTGGAGACGGGCGATTTCATAAGCGGAACGATCGTTCGGGGGATGTCATGAAGGTCATCATATGCGGCGCCGGTCAGGTGGGCTTCAATATCGCCCGCTATCTGGCTCAGGAAAACAACGATGTTACCGTTATCGATCAGCGGCCCGAGCTGATCCGCAAGATGGGCAACACCCTTGATGTGCAGTGCGTGCAGGGGCATGCCTCCCATCCGGCGGTTCTGGAGCAGGCCGGTGCCGCCGATGCCGACATGCTGATCGCGGTGACGGCGGTCGACGAGGTCAACATGGTGGCCTGCCAGGTGGCGCATTCGCTGTTCAACGTGCCCACCAAGGTGGCGCGGGTGCGCAGCCAGAGCTATCTGCAGCCCATCTGGTCCAACCTGTTCTCGCGCGACAGCCTGCCCATCGACGTGATCATTTCGCCCGAGATCGAGGTGGCGCGCGCCGTGGCCCGGCGCCTGCACGTGCCGGGCGCACTTGAAGTCATCCCCCTGGCCGACGACAAGGTGCGGCTGATCGGCGTGCGCTGCACCGAGCAGACGCCGCTGGTCAACACCCCGCTGCGCCAGCTCACCGTGCTGTTCCCCGATCTCAACATCGTGGTCATCGGCATCGTGCGCAACGGCAAACCGCTGGTGCCCAGCGCCGAGGACCAGATGCTGCCGGGCGACGAGGTGATGTTCGTGGTGGACAGCCAGCACGCCGCCCGCGCCATGTCGGCCTTCGGCCACGAGGAGCCCGAGGCCCGCCGCATCGTCATCTTCGGCGGCGGCCATATCGGCCTGTTCCTGGCCCAGCAGATCGAGGGCCTGCCCTCGGGCGTTTCGGCCAAGGTGGTGGAGATGGACCCGGCCCGCGCCGAGGAGGTGGCCCGCCAGCTCAACAACACCATGGTGCTGAACGGCGACGTGCTGGACAGCGCCATCCTGGAGGAGGCGGCGGTGGGCACGGCCGAAACCGTGGTGGCCGTGACCAACGACGACGAGACCAACATTCTGGCGGCGCTGCTGGCCAAGCGCCAGGGCTGCAAGCGGGTGATGGCCCTGGTCAACAAGACCGATTATTCCACCTTGATGAGCACGCTCGGCATCGATGTGGTGATCAGCCCGCGCACCATCACCGTTTCGCACATCCTGCAGCATGTGCGGCGGGGCCGCATCCGCGCCGTCTATTCCTTAAGCGAGGGTTTCGGCGAACTGATCGAGGCCGACGCCATGGAAACCTCGCCCCTGGTGGGCAAGCCGCTGCGCGAGGTGAAACTGCCGAACGGCGTGCTGATCGGCGCCATCGTGCGCGACGGCAAGGTGATCAGCCCACGCGGCAATTCCGTGGTGCAGGCGGGCGACCGCGTGATCCTGTTCGCGGCCGCCGAAGCCGTGAAGAAGGTGGAAAAACTGTTTTCCGTGCGTTTGGAGTTCTTTTGATGAGCGATCTGGCTGCGGGCATGCTGAGCCCGCCCCGCGCGGTGATCTTCGACTGGGACAATACCCTGGTGGATTCCTGGGGCTGTATCCTGGCGGCCATGAAGGACACCCTGCGTGCCAT
>JAJZGK010000089.1 GCA_021798485.1 Pseudomonadota bacterium | reverse complement strand
CGGCCAGGGCGACGGCATCGTCGCAGCGGGGCGGGCGGGGATCGGCCGGGCCGTCGGGCCAGCGGTTGCGGCTGCCGCTGGGCAGGTGATGGGCGGCGCGGAACGGCGCCACCGCGCGGGCCAGGGCGGCATCCACCGTGGCGCCGAGATGGCGGTTGCAGGCCCGGCACAGCAGGCGCTTGCTTTTCTTGCGGCCGCCCAGGCAATCCAGCAGCACATGTTCGGGCGGGGTGGCGTGATCGAGGGGCTTGCCGCACAGGAGACAGAAGGCCATGGTGGTTCCGCGTGATCCGGGGGGCTCATCCTTCCATAACGGCGGCGGGCTGGCATCCGGGAAATCAACCGAGAAAGGAAACGGCATGTCCGCCTGGGGCGACTCCTGGACCATCTACCGCGACCGCCGGGTGCTGGCGGTGCTGCTCCTGGGCTTTTCCAGCGGCCTGCCCCTGCTGCTGACCTATTCCACCCTGTCGGCCTGGCTGGCCACCGCCGGGATCGATCGCGCCGCCATCGGCTATTTCGCCCTGGTGGGCACGCCCTATGCCTGCAAGTTCCTGTGGTCGCCGCTGCTGGACCGGGTGCCGCCGCCGCTGCCGCTGGGGCGGCGGCGCGGCTGGGGGATCACCATCCAGCTGGCCCTGATGGCGGCGCTCCTGGGGCTGGGGGCCTGTTCGCCCACCCGGACTCTGGGGCTGATGGCCCTGCTGGCGCTGCTGGTGGCCTTTCTGTCGGCCAGCCAGGATATCGTCATCGACGCCTACCGCGTGGAGTTGCTGGAGCCGCATTTGCAGGGGCCGGGGGCCGGAGCGGTGCAAACCGGCTATCGCATCGCCATGCTGCTGTCGGGGGCCGGAGCGCTGCTGGTGGCGGCCCGCTTCGGCTGGCTGGCCGCCTATGCCGCCATGGCCGTTTGTGTGGGTGTCGGGCTGGCGGTGTTTCTGCTGGGGCCCGAGCCGGTGGCCGGGGTTTCGGCCCAGACCGAGGCGCGGGAACGCCACGCCGCCCGCTTTCTGGAAAGCCGCCCCCATCTCAAGGGCTGGCGCGGCCGCATGCTGGCCAGCCTTTATGGCGCCGTGGTCTGCCCGTTCAGCGATTTCATGACGCGGCGCTCCTGGGCGGCCATTCTGGTGTTCGTGGTGGGCTACAAGCTGGGCGAGGCCATGGCCGGCAGCATGGCCATGCCGCTTTATAAGGCCATGGGCTTTTCGCTGGCCGAGATCGCCGCCGTCAGCAAGCTGTTCGGCTTTTTCGCCACCGTGGCCGGCAGCCTGCTGGGCGGGGCCTTGACCGCCCGCATCGGGCCGCTGAAAGCCCTGATGCTGTGCGGCCTGCTGCAATCGGCGGGCAATCTTTTCTACGTGCTGCAGGCCCAGTCCGGGCACCGGGTCGAGGTGCTGGCCTTATGCGTCTTTGCCGAAAATCTGACCGGCGGCATGGCCGGGGCGGCGGTGGTGGCCTATCTTTCGGGCCTGTGCAACACCGCTTATACCGCCACCCAGTATGCGCTGCTGTCGTCACTTTCGGCGTTGGGGCGCACCCTCTTCGCCTCCAGCGCCGGGGCGCTGTCGCTGCTGTGGGGCTGGACCGGCTTTTATCTGTTCACCACCGTGGTCACCGCCCCGGCGCTGCTGCTGCTGGCCTGGATCGCGGCGCGTGAAAAGGCGGGGAGGTGTGATGAGGCTCTCCATCCTTAGGGACTCTTGGCATGCGGGGCCGCGATGGCGTATGGTGCGGCATCTTTGAGACGCCGGGCACCGGCGCGTACGGCAGGAAGGAAGAGATGGACCTGAAGAAGATTGCCATTGGCAAGAATCCGCCCCATGACGTCAACGTGGTGATCGAAATCCCCTTGAAGGGCGATCCGGTCAAGTACGAGGTGGATAAGGACTCGGGCGCGATGTTCGTCGATCGCTTCCTGCACACCGCCATGTACTATCCCTGCAATTACGGCTTCGTTCCCAACACCCTGTCGGATGACGGCGATCCGGTGGACGTGCTGGTGGTGGGCCGTCATGCCGTGGTGCCGGGCGCGGTGATGCGTTCGCGTCCCATCGGCGTGCTGATGATGGAAGACGAAGCCGGCAAGGATGAGAAGATCCTGGCCGTGCCGCATCCCAAGCTGCACCCCTTCTACGACGACGTGAACGAATACAGCGATCTGCCCAAGACCCTGCTGGAGCAGATCGAGCATTTCTTCGCGCATTACAAGGATCTGGAACCCGGCAAGTGGGTGAAGGTGACCGGGTGGGGCGGCGCCGAAGAGGCCCGCCGCATCATTACCGAGGCCATCGAGCGCGTCGGTAAGAAGAGCAAGAAGTAAACCCCATCCCCTTGCGGGAGGGTTGAAAAGCCGGCGGGCCCGAAGGCCTGCCGGCTTTTTTCGTCAGGTATGGGCGATGGTGGTGTCGTTCTTGGGGCGCGTTCCCTCGATGGGGCTGCCGCTGGCCAGGAAATGGGCCATCTCGGCGATGTTGGTGGCATGGTCGCCGATGCGTTCGATGTTCTTGGCCACAAACAGCAGATGGCTGCAGGGCGTGATGTTGCGGCTGTCTTCCATCATGTAGGTCAGCAGTTCGCGGAACAGGCCGGAATACTGCTCGTCCACTTCCTTGTCGCGGGTCCACACCTGCAGGGCCAGCTCGGCGTTTTCCTCGTGATAGGCGGTCAGGGCGTCGGCCAGCAGGCCCTGCACCAGCTTGCCCAGCCGCTGCAGGGGGCGGACGGTCGGCACGGCGGGCATGGCGGTGAGCACGATGGACCGCTTGGCGATATTGGCGGCGTAATCGGCGATGCGCTCCAGGGTGCTGGCGATCTTAAGGGCGGTGATCACCACGCGCAGATCGTCGGCCACCGGAGCGCGCAGGGCCAGCACGCGGATGACCTGATCGTTGGCGGCGGCTTCCAGGTCGTCGATCTCGGCGTCGCTTTGCACGATCTGGCCGGCCAGTTCGTCGTTGCGGTCCACCAATGCCTGAACGGCCAGCCCCAGCTGATGCTCGGCCAGAACGCCCATGCGGGATACCTGAGCGTGCAGGGTGTTCAAGGCCTCGTCGAAGGATTTGACGATATGCGGTTCCATGCCTAGCTCCTTTAACCGAAACGCCCGGTGATGTAGCCCTGGGTCAGTTTTTCCCTGGGGTTGGTGAAGATCTGTTCGGTGAGGCCGGTTTCGATCACCTTGCCCAGATGGAAGAAGGCGGTGCGCTGCGAGATGCGGGCGGCCTGCTGCATCGAGTGGGTGACGATGATGATGGTGTATTTCTCGCGCAGCTCGTCGATCAGTTCCTCCACCACGGCGGTGGCGATGGGGTCCAGGGCCGAGCAGGGCTCGTCCATCAGGATCACCTCGGGGTTGACGGCGATGGCCCGGGCGATGCACAGGCGCTGCTGCTGCCCGCCGGACAGGCCGGTGCCGATGGTGTCCAGGCGGTCCTTCACCTCTTCATAAAGGCCGGCGCGGCGCAGGCTGCCCACCACGATCTCGTCCAGGTCGTCCTTGCCGCTCACCAGGCCGTGCAGGCGCGGGCCGAAGGCCACGTTGTCGTAGATGCTTTTGGGGAAGGGATTGGGGCGCTGGAACACCATGCCGATGCGGGCCCGCAGCAGAATGGGATCGACGCCGCGCACGATATCCTGGCCGTCCAGGGTGATGCTGCCGTCCACGCGGCAGCCCTCGATGCCGTCGTTCATGCGGTTCAGACAGCGCAGGAAGGTGGATTTGCCGCAGCCCGAGGGGCCAATCAGGGCGGTGACCTCGCCGCTGTTGAGGGCCAGGTCCACATGCTGCAGGGCGTGTTTATCGCCGTAATAGACGTTGACGTCCCGTGCGATCAGTTTGGCGGCGGGGGTCTCTTGCGGGGCCGAAGCGGCGATGGCGGGCAAAGATCGGTCTCCTTGCGGCGATGTCATAGGGTCTGAAACAGTCGGTATACCGCCTGCCCGGGCAAGGCAACGGGAATTACGCGGGTGATGATGAAGTTTAACATCCCCGTCGCGCCGCCTCTTTATTTGCTCTCACGCTGGGCCACCGGCAGCAGCACGGTGAAACAGCTGCCCTGGCCCAGTTCGGACTCGATGCTGAGCGCGCCGCGATGGCGGTTGATGACATGCTTGACGATGGCCAGCCCCAGCCCGGTGCCGCCCATGCGCCGCGACCGGGCGGTATCGACGCGGAAGAATCGTTCGGTCAGGCGCGGCAGATGTTCGCGGGCGATGCCGTCGCCATGGTCGCGCACCGCCACGCGGATGCCCTCGCCGCTTTTGGCGGCCATGGGCGGGGGCAGATCGGCGGTGACATCGACGGTGATTTCCACCGGCGTGCCCTCGCGGCCGTATTTGAGGGCGTTGTCCAGCAGGTTCTGGAACACCTGGGTCAGCTCGTCCTCCTGGCCCATCACCGCGGGCAGGCTTTCGGGCAGGATCATCAGAAGCTCCATGCGCCGCTGTTCGGCCTGCAGTTCCAGCCCTTCCACCACGCGGCGCAGGATCTGCTCCACATGGATGCGCTGCACCGGGCGGGTGTGCTCGTTCATCTCGATGCGCGACAGATTGAGCAGATCGGCCACCAGCCGCGACATGCGCGAGGCCTGATCGTACATGATGGACAGGAAGCGTTCGCGGGCGTCCGGATCGTCGCGGGCCGGGCCCTGCAGGGTTTCGATGAAGCCCAGCACGGCGGCCAGGGGGGTGCGCAGCTCGTGGCTGGCATTGGCCACGAAATCGGCGCGCATGCGCTCCATCAGCCGGAGCGCGGTCACGTCGTGCAGGGTGAGGACGGCGGCGATGCCCTCGGCCCCCTCGTGCGGCAGGGGCTCCAGCATGGCGCGGAATTCGCGGTCGCTGGGGCCGGGCAGGGCGAACTCCACCTCGCGGCCCGGTTCGCCGGCCAGCACCAGCTCGGCGGCGTCCAGCAGCGGCGGATTGCGCAGCACGGCGGCCAGATCGCGGCCCTGCAGCTCGCGGCCGAAAATCTTGCGGGCGGCCAGATTGGCCCGCACGATGCGGCGCTGCCCCGACAGCAGGAACAGCGGCGGCGGCAGGCTTTCGAACAGGGTTTCCTGAAATTCCACCTTGGCCTCGGCCTCTTCGGCCTGGGCGCGCCAGGATTTGCGCAGCTGCGCCACGGCCCCCAGCATATCGGCGGCCAGGGCGGTATGGGGGTGGGGCGGCGTGCGGTCCTCGCCACGGGCCAGGGCGCGGGCATGGGCGGCCAGCCGCGACAGATCGCTGCCGTAGGGGAAGGCGGCCAGCAGGGTCAGGGCGGCACCGGCCAGCAGGGCCAGCAGGGCCGGGCCCAGGCCGAGAAGGCCCCACAGATAAAGGGCGGCGCATACCAGCAGCCAGGGCAGGGTCAGCACGGCCATGGCCGTCAGGGAGCGTCGGGTGATGCGCGAAGACGTCATGTGAAGCGGTCTGTCCTTGAAAATCCCAGGCGGAAGGCGATGGCAAACGGTGTGGACAACAGCACACCTGCAATCTTAGCGGTAAGACAGTTCCATGACATTCTCCGGCGGGGATCGCCTCCCGCCGGAGAGGATAGGCCGTGACCTTAGGCTCTGGCGCGAAACAACCGCTCCAGAGCCTAAGGTTTATTCAGACGCCTCCGCTCCGCTTTCGGCGGGCTCAAGCGCCGCTCGGGCTTAAGGATGTGGAGCGATTATATCGTCCCACATCCTTAGTTCAGAGCGTCGTGGCAGGCCAGGACCGCCATATTGACGATATCGTTGACGGTGGCATCCATGGAGGTGATCTGCACCGGCTTGGAGAGCCCGTTCAGGATCGGCCCGATCACCGTGCCGCCCCCCAGCTTCTGCATCAGCTTCCAGGCGATGTTGGCGGAATAGAGGCCGGGCATGACCAGCACATTGGCCGGTCCGGTCAGGCGGCAGAACGGGTAGAGTTTCATCAGTTCGGGGTCCAGGGCCACATCGGCGGCCATTTCGCCGTCATATTCAAAGGTCACCCGGCGCTGGTCCAGAATCTCCACCGCCTTTTTCACGGTTTCGGTCTCGCTTTGCGGCGGATTGCCGAAATTGCTGTAGGACAGCAGAGCGACGCGGGGATGATAGCCCAATTGCTGGGCCTTGGCGGCGGTCTGCTGGGCGATATCGGCCAATTGTTCCGCGCTGGGGGTGACGTGGGCCACGCTGTCCGAGATCAGCACGGTGCGGCCATGGCTCACCAGCAAGGTGGTGCCGAACACCAGCTGGCCCGGTTTGGGGTCGATCACCCGCTTGATCTCATCGAAGGCCTGATAGTAGTTGCGGGTGAGGCCGGTCACCAGGGCGTCGGCGTCGCCCGCCTCCACCATGGCGGCGGCAAAGACGTTGCGTTCCTGGTTCATCTGGCGCTGTGCGTCGCGATAAAGCAGGCCCTGGCGCTGCATGCGGGCATAGAGCATGTCGGTATAGTCTTTGGTGCGCTTCGAGAGGCGGGCGTTGACGATCTCGATGCCGTCGAGAGCGCCGCCCAGACCGGCGGATTTCATGGTCTCCAGAATCTGCTCGTCGCGGCCCAGCAGGATGGGGGTGCCGTAGCCGGCATTGTGGAAGGCCACGGCGGCGCGGATGGATTTCTCCTCCTCGCCCTCGGCGAACACCACCCGCTGGGGATTGGCCTTGATCTCCTGGAAGATGGTCTGCATCGAAGCGGCGGCGGGGTCCAGGCGGGCCGACAGCTCGCGCCGGTAGGTGTCCATGTCGATGATGGGCTTCCGGGCCACGCCGGACTCCATGGCGGCCTTGGCCACGGCGGGCGGAATGGCGGCGATCAGGCGCGGATCGAACGGCACCGGCACGATATAGTCCGGGCCGTAGCGCAGACGCCGCCCGACATAGGCGGCATCCACCTCGTCGGGCACATCCTCGCGGGCCAGGGCGGCGATGGCCTGGGCGGCGGCGATCTTCATGGCGTCGTTGATGGTGCTGGCCCGCACGTCGAGGGCGCCACGGAAGATGTAGGGAAAGCCCAGCACATTATTGATCTGGTTGGCATAGTCCGAGCGGCCGGTGGCGACGATGGCGTCGGAGCGCACCGACTTCACCTCTTCCGGGGTGATTTCCGGATCGGGATTGGCCATGGCGAAGATGATGGGCTTGGGGGCCATGGTGGCCACCATCTTCGGCGTCACCGCGCCCTTGGCCGACAGGCCGAAGAACACGTCGGCACCCTGCAGAGCCTCTTCCAGGGTGCGGCAGTCGGTGGGCACGGCATGGGCCGATTTCCACTGATTCATGCCCTGGGCGCGGCCCTGGTAGATCACGCCCTTGGTGTCGCACATGATAACGTTGTTGTGCGGCACGCCTAAGGATTTGACCAGTTCCACGCAGGCCACGGCGGCGGCCCCGGCGCCGTTCACCACCAGGCGCACGCTCTTGACGTCGCGCCCGGTCAGATGCAGGGCGTTGATCAGACCGGCGGCCGAGATGATGGCGGTGCCGTGCTGATCGTCGTGGAACACCGGAATATCCATCAGCTCGCGCAGGCGCTGCTCGATGATGAAGCATTCCGGGGCCTTGATATCCTCCAGATTGATGCCGCCGAAGGTGGGGCCCAGATAGCGCACGGCGCCGATGAACTCCTCGACATCCCGGGTATCGACTTCCAGATCGATGGCGTCCACGTCGGCGAAGCGCTTGAACAGCACCGCCTTGCCCTCCATCACCGGCTTGCCCGCCAGCGCCCCCAGATCGCCCAGGCCCAGAACGGCGGTGCCGTTGCTGATCACCGCCACCAGATTGCCCTTGGCGGTGTAGTCGTAGGCCAGGCTGGGATCGCGGGCGATATGCAGGCAGGGCGCGGCCACGCCGGGGCTGTAGGCCAGCGACAGGTCGCGCTGGGTGGTCATGGGTTTGGTCGGGGTGATTTCGATCTTGCCGGGGCGGCCCGATGCATGCATCAGCAGCGAGTCGCGCTCCAGTTTGGCGCGGGGGGAGTCGTCCATCTTGCTTGGGTCTCTCTCGGGATATTTTTTATATTAAAGCGGGCGTTCATTGGTGTGGACCTCGGCGGCGCCGCTTTCGGTCAGGATGCGGGTGGCCTGGGCCTCGCGGGCCGGGTCGGCGGCATGCACCCACAACAGCAGGCGGCCGTCGGCCAGGGCCTTGGAAAAGGTTTCGCTGTGCGGGCGGGCGGTCCATTCGTCCATCAGTTCCTTGATGGCGGCCCCGCCCACGCCGGCGGCGATGGCGGCGGCGGCGGCGGCGGTCAGGGGGGCGGCGGCGATGGCGATGAAGCCCGCCGACATCAGCGGATCCTGGTAGCGCAACTCGCCCAAAAGGCCGGTCAGGGCCTCCTTCCAGCTGGCGCGCGGGCCTTCGGCGGCATCGATGGAATCGTGCGAGGCCAGCACCGAAAGGTCGGCATGTTCGAAGCCGGCGGCGGTCAGGGCGGCGATGGCGGTATCGAAATCCTGGCGGCGGGCGATGATGCCCACCACTTCGCGGCGTGTGTGTTTTTGCGCGGTCACGGACGTCATCCTCTTAAAAATCGGTTCTCATTGTGCCGCAAGCCTCGCTGGATTCATAGAGCCGGATGGCCAGGATCAACCGCCACCGGATACGGCGCCCCCCCCGGATGGAGGGCGCGAGCCGCCGTCAGAACATCAACTCCAAGTGATCGCGGCGCCCCCCCCCGGATGGAGGGCGCGATCAAGGCGTTCCGGCCGGCCTCCAGGACGGAGTTCAAGGTGGTGTGGCGGCTTTTCGAGAACGGGTTCTCCCCGTCCTTGCCTTGGCCGGATCGGTGATGTCCGCCAAGGCAAAAGGAGCGGAGCCATAAATGTGGGTTTGCGGCGGGTTCATGTTTCCGTCTCTTTCAGCGGTATCGCCACCCGTAGCCCGATAAAACCCATTGCCCTCGTGGTGGGGGGTAGCGGAGCACCGCGGCGTAGGCTTGCCGGGGCGGCGGCATCACATAGAGGACCGTTGAGGGGGGCTGGTAGCGTGCTGGAGCGGGAGTGCCCGGCGGCGGTGGCGGAAAATAGGCCGTAGGGGCCGGGGGTGGCGGCGCGAAAGAGGCGGGGCGCGGAGCGGAAGAGGGCGGCGGCGGGGGCTGCTGATCCCTTGCCGCCAGTTCATCCTCCAGCTTGGCAATCCGGGCCTCGGCGGCTTTGAGCCGGCTGTCGTCCTGGGCGGCGGCCTGTGTCGCCTTGCGTACCTCGTCAGGGTCCAGGGTGACGCGGAGGGTGCAGGTCTCGATGACATGCCCCTCCGGGTCCAGGCTGGCGCTTTCCCCTTGCAGTTCCGCGCGCACAAGGCCAACGCTGAGGGCGCGGGTTTGCGCCGTGGCGGCGTTCTGCACGGGTTGGGCCTCGGCGCCCGCCGCTTCGGTGGTCGCCGTGTTCAAACGCGTCTCCACAAGCGATCCCATCTTAAGCAGGGCTTGCGCGCGCGCCTTGCCAAGGCAGGCGTTCCGGGCGGCGGCGCGGCTGTCGCTGTCTCCCATGCTGTATGTGGCGGTTTCCGTGAGCGTGACCGGGGCCGCCCTGGCCCAACAGGGGGCCATCGACAGGAGGGCGGCCAGGAGGGCCGGGGAGAGCGGAAGGGGTTTCATGTCGCTCCTCCTTGTGCTGAGGGCGTCGATAACGGAGCGGTGGTGACGGGCGGGCGCGGAGCCGCCGCAGGCGGCGGCGCTTCGTCCAGCGCGTCCAAGGCTTTGTTTGCCGCCGCGCTGCGGGTCTCGTCGTCCGTTTTGGCTTTGGCCTTGGTGGTGTCATCGGCGCTGTTGTCCTCGGCGTCCCCGGCGTCCGCGTCCGGGCGGGCGGACCGGATCAGGACGTAGGCCCGGAACTGCGAACCGGCCACAACAATCTTGGTGTGTGTGATGGTGTATGCGGGTAGCTGCACCGAGACGGACATCCTGGTGGCCCGATCCGCCTGACCGTTCTGCTGCCGGTGGCCGGAGGCTCCGCTTTCGGTGATGAAGTCGCGGGACGTGGCCGCCAAGTGGGTGGTTTCCTGGAACGCCAGGGATCTGGCGGCCGCCAGAAGCGCGCGGTCGACGGCGAACTGGGCATCGGAGGATTGATCGGTGCCTGCGGCATAAAGCCAGCCGCCTTCCGTGGTGGGAGGGGTGGTGATCCATGCGGGCATTTGGCCGAGAAGCGCCTCGGCCCGGTGATGGGCGCTGTCCGGGAGCGGCGGCGGCGTTGTCTGGCAAGCCCCCAGCAGGAGGGTCATTCCCAAAGGGAGGACGGCGAGGGATTTGCACATTTCAGCCTCCATCGGTGATGTCATGTCTGGCACCCTGCGGCACGGGTGCGTCAAATAAGGTCGCAAGCCGTGGCGTGGCGGATTGCGCCGCCGCCCTGTCTGTGAAATCGTCGCTGTGCCGGTGTCGCCTGGAGCTTTTTTCCCCATGACAGAGACGCGTAATCTCCAACTCCTCCGCATCCTGGGAATGATCCGGGATCTGTCGGTCGCCCGGAACGGCGTCTCCATTCAAGATCTGCGGGATCGCTATGGCGTGACGCGACGCACGGTGGAGCGCGATCTGCTGGCCATCGAAGAGGCCGGGTACGACATCGAAACCCTGATCACCGACGATTTGGGCAAGGTCCGCAAACGCATTCGCACCGCGACCAGCGAAATGCTGCTGCCGGTAACGTCCACGGAACTGGCGGCGGCCAGGGCTGGCGTCGCCTCGTTGGAGCGGGACGCGCCGACAGCCGTGGTCTCTGTTCTGAGGATGCTTGTGAACCGTTTGGAGGGGCTGCAATCGCGCGCCGTGTCGGTGGATGCCGACGTCCTTGCCCAAGCCCAGGCCATCGCCCCGCGCCCCCACACGCTGGCCGTGGCGGATGCCGGCCTGCTCGATCTTCTGAACGCGGCCATCCTGCGGTGCGAACGTCTGCGCATCGGCTATCGCAAGGGCGGCATGGGCGAGCCTCGCGCCTATCTGGTGGAGCCCTACGGGATTCTCTATGGGGAGAAGGGCTACCTGGTCTGGCGTGGCGTCGAGGATCGGCAATGGCGGCTTTTTGCCCTGCCTTCTATCGACAAGGCGGCGTTTGCGGACGCGTCTTTCGTCCGCGATCCCGATTTCGTTCTTTCCGATTTCGCGGCGCAGTCGTTCGGGATCTACCGGGAAAAGCCGTTCGACGTGGTGCTGCACATCCTGCCGTCAGGCTTGCACCGCCTGCAAAATCACAGCTTTCATCCGACGCAAGTTGTTGAGCGGCGGGAGGGGGGCGGGGCCATCGTGCGCTTTTCGGCCAGTGGCCTGATCGAAATGAGCTGGCACCTGTTCACCTGGGGGGAGGATCTGCGGATTCTCGCGCCGGGATCGG
>JAJZGK010000004.1 GCA_021798485.1 Pseudomonadota bacterium | reverse complement strand
GGTCTTCAAATGATCCAGCACAATGACAAAAAACAAACCACCCATCATCGCGGGGTGGAGCAGCCCGGTAGCTCGTCAGGCTCATAACCTGAAGGCCGCAGGTTCAAATCCTGCCCCCGCATCCAAATTAGCCCGTAACCTCAATAGGTTGCGGGCTTTTTGATTCTTGGCCGGGTGATTGACTCTTTTACTTTCTGCCGAGGTGGGGGGCATCTTTCCCAGCAAGACACCCCCCACCCGCCAGCCCTATTGTCCGGGTTTGCCGCTTTGCACCGGCCGGCACAGCTGATGTGCGCCGAGGGCGGTGATCTCCTTCATGGTGATCTGATCGAAGCGCAGCAGATCGCCGCCGAACTGGCGGCGAAAGGCCTCGGCATCCTTTTGCTGGCGGAAGGCGGCCAGGGTGGGGCCCATCTCGCCCGGCATCACCAGATCAGACACGTACCAGGCCTTGCGGGCATCGATCCAATGACCGATGGGATGATCCCAGGGCAGGCCGGCCATATCCTGCACATAAACGCTTTGTACGCGGGCGTGGTTTTCCGGCTGCAGGATGAAACTGAAGAAATCCATGGTGCCGCCGAACTTCAGCACGCCGGGATGATCTTCCAGATAGGCTTCGGCCTTGGGGCCCGGTGCCTGTGCGATGGTCATACCGCACACGGCGCAGAGATCATCCGGGCCGATGGGCACCGGCGGCTGGCGGGCGGCCAGGGGATCGTCCTTATGGCAGGCCGACAGCAGAACCAGGCTGGCGGTAAGACCGGCCAGGCCGCCCAGAACGCGGCGGCGGCTGAGGCAGGCGGGACAGGCATGCGCGGTCATGGCGGGAAGCCTCCGTGGTTTGAATGTTCCGGCGCTGGAAGCGCGTTATATGTTTCGGCGCTGAAAGCGCGTTATATGTTTCGGCGCTGAAAGCGCCAGGCCGCCAGGGCGAAGGTGAGGGCGGCCCAGCCGGCCAGCACCGCCACCAGAACGGCGGGCGACAGGGTATCGGCGGCCACCACATTGGCCAGCCCGGCATAGCTGCGGGCCGGGGCGAAGCCCACCAGATTGGCGACGCGGAACACATCGGCGGGATTGAGCAGCAGCAGATAGGGCAGCACCACCCGTCCCAGTTCGCCCACGGCGCCCCGTGTGGCCACCAGAAGCCCCAGCAGGGCCAGATCGAAGACGATGACGGCGCCGAACCACACCACCAGGGCCAGACCGGCGGCCTTGGCCTTTTCGGTCACCGAAACGCTGATCAGGCAGGCCATGGCGGCGAACACCCAGCCCAGAAGCGTGGCGGTGAGGATGAAAAAACCGAACTCGCGCCATAAGGCCGCCGAGTCCAGCTGCTGGGTCAGGGCGGCGATCAGCAGGCCGGCGGCGCCGAAGCCGAGCACGGTGGACAGGGCCAGAATGGCGGCATGGCCGAGAAACTTGCCTCCCAACAGCTGCAGGCGGCTGATGGGGTAGGTGAGCAGCAGGGTCAGGGTGCCGCTTTCATCCTCGCCCACCACGGTATCGTAGCCCAGCATCAGGGCGATCAGCGGGATCAGGAACACCGCCAGGCTGGACAGGCTGACGATGGTGGTGGCCAGGGGGGCAAAGCCCACGGTGCCGGACACGGCCGGGCCGAACCAGGCCAGGCCAATGGCCAGAAAGGCAAAAATCAGGGCGATGGCCACAACCCAGCGATTGCGCAATCCATCGCGGATTTCCTTGGCGGCAACGGCGAACAGGGCGGTCATGGGGTTTCCCTCCGGGGGCTGTCCGGGTGGCAGAAATGGGCGTAAAGCGCTTCCAGGCCGGGTGGGGTCAGGCTGATATCGGCCACCCCCTCGGCGGCCATCAACTGGCGCAGCAGGTCCAGCTTGCCGCCGGCGGGCACCAGAATCTCCAGGTCGCCGGCGGCATGGCGCCGCACCGAGATGCGGGGATCGGATACCAGATCCTGCCACTGGCCGGGCGGCCAGGTGCCGCACAGGCGGATGGACACCGGCAGCGGGGTGGCGGCGCGCAATTCCTCCATGGTGCCGCTGGCCAGCAGCCGCCCGCCACCCAGAATGGCCACGCGGTCCACATGGCGTTCGATGCCCGGCAACACATGCGAGGATAACAGCGTGGTCACGCCCTGGTCGCGCAGGTCGCGCAGCAGTTGGTAGAAGCGCCCGGTGGCGATGGGGTCCAGCCCCACCGTCGGCTCGTCCAGCAGCAGCAGCCGGGGATCGCCCAGCAGGGCCTGGGCCAGGCCCAAACGCTGGCGCATGCCCTTGGAGTAGGTTTTGATGCGGCGGTCGGCGGCGGCGGCCAGTTCCACCCGCTCCAGCAGGCCATCGGCCTCGCGCGCCGGGCGGCCTTTCAGGCGGGCGAAATAGCGCAGGGCCTCGCGGCCGCTCAGATCGTCGTAAAAGGCCACGGCCTCGGGCAGATAGCCGATGCGGCGGCGCAAAGCCCCGGCCTCGGGGCCGGTCGGGGTCAGGCCCAGCACCCGCACCGTGCCGGTGCTGGGGCGCAGCAGCCCCAGCACCAGTTTCATCATCGTGGTTTTGCCGGCGCCGTTATGGCCCAGCAATCCCCAGATCTGGCCTTCGGGCACGGTCAGGCTGACGCCGTTCAGCGCGGTCAGGGCGCCGAAGCGGCGGCCGATTCCTTCAAGGGCGATGGCGGGTGCGGCTGTCATGTCAGGGACTCCCGGCGGATGCGGAAAAGGGCGAGGTCATCAAGGGGTGGCTGTCCTGGACATGGGGCATGTCGAACACCGGGAACAGGGCCTGCACCCAGCGCAGGGTGGCCACCGCCGGGCTGTTCATCAGCAGCCGGACATTGGGATAGATCCACAGCAGGCGGTCCATGGCGTCGTTGGGCACGAAGGGCACATCGCCGATGCCGTCGCCGTTCAGATCCCAGCCGAGATAGCCGCTCCAGTAATTGCCGCGCCCCTGCCACGACCATTCCTCCTGGCGGGTATTGCCGTAGCGGACCTGGACGTGATTGTTGACGAAGGCGTTGCCGTAGAAGCGGTTGTCGGTGGAGCCGGCGGTCAGGTGCACGCCGATGCCGTTATCGGCGAAGAGGTTGCCGGTAATGGTGTTGTGCACGCAGTTATAGGCGAACAGCCCCTTGCCGTCGCCGCCGCTGACGGCGTTGCCGCCCACCACATAGCCCTGTTCCGGGGCCACCCGGGTGACCCGGTTGCCGCGGATGGTGCTGTGGAGGATGAAATTCATCAGGAGGCCGTAGTTGGAATCCCGGTCGGAAACGTTGTTTTCGATCAAAAGCCGTTCCGACTGCATCAGGGCGTAGCCGCCCCGGGTGCGGGTGGTGTGGTTGCCGTCCAGCACATTGTCGTTGGAATACATGTAATGCACGCCGTAGCGCACGTCGCTGACATGATTGCCGCTGATGCGGTCATGGTTGCTGACATAGACATAGATGCCGTCGCGGCTGAACGAGACGGTGTTGCCGGCCACGGTGGAGCTGTGCACGTTCCAAAGATGAATGCCGTCGCCGCGATGCACGGTGGGCAGATCGGCGAAGCCCCGCACCCGGTTGTCCTGCACCAGGGCGTCGGGCGGGCCGTTCAGCCACATGCCGAACAGGCTTTCGCTGATATCGTTGTCAAGGATGCGCACGCCGCGCGCGGTCTGTTCCACGAAGATGCCGGCATCCATGGCGGTGAGATCCCGCCCGGAATTGCGCACGGCAAGATGGCTGACCGTCACATGGGCGGCAACGATGCGCAGCACCGAGCCGCTGCCGTCGCCGTCCAGCACCGCCCCGGCCGCACCCGTCAGGGTGAGCGGCCGGGTCAGCACCAGATGCACGTGATGCACGCCCGCCGGCACCACCAGGGTGGCGCCGGGCGCGGCCCGGGCCACCTGGGCGATGAGCGGATCCGGCACGGCGGCGGCCGCCCTGCCGGAACAGGCTGTGCTGCCGCCCAGGGCCAGGGCCAGCGTTGCCGCCAGCCCCGCCGCCAGGCGGACGGTTGTCCGGATCACGATCGCGTTTCCGGACGGGTTACGCCTTCACCAGCATACGGCCGCGCATCTCCAGATGGAGGGCGTGGCAGAAGAAGGTGCAGTAGTACCAGTACACACCGGCCTTATCGGCGGTGAAGGTGACCGACGAGGTTTCGTGCGGGCTGATCTCCATGTTGATACCGTAATTGGACAGGCAGAAGCCGTGGGTCAGATCCTCGACGTCGTCGATGTTGGTGATCACCACCGTCACCTCGTCGCCCTTGTTGACCTCGAACTCGTTCAGGCCGTAGGCCGGCGCCGCCGAGGTCATGTAGACCCGCACCTTGTTGCCGTCGCGGATGATCTTGTTGTCGCTTTGGATATCGATGCCGTCCTTCTTGGCCATGGCCACGGTTTCGGCATAGAAGGGATCGCCCCAGTCCCACACCTGCTTGACCTTGTGCTCCACCAAATCGCGGCGCAGCATGAAGCAGTCGTGCGGTTCGCAATAGACCGGATTGTCCGACACCAGCTTCATCTCGTCGCCCGAGATGTCGATCAGCTGATCGTTGTCGGGGTGCAGCGGCCCCACCCGCAGGAAGCGGTCTTTCGAGAACTTATTAAGCGAAATCAGCCACTGGCCATCGGCATCGCGGGTTTCCGCCATCGAGGCCTTGTTGTGGCCGGGCTGGAAGTTCACATCCAGTTTCTGGCGGATGTAGTTCACCTTCTCGCCCTTGCCGGCGCGGATGGCGTCGTGCAGGTTCCATTTGCAGATCTGGCTGTCGATGAACAGCGTGGTATAGGCGTTGCCGCGACCGTCATAGGTGGTGTGGAGCGGGCCCAGGCCCAGTTCCGGCTCGGCCAGCACCACGTCGCGCGGGTCTTTGAGCTTGCCGGCGAACCACTGGTCCACCTTTTCCCACGACATCACGGTCACGGTGGGCGACAGCTTGCCGTTGGCCACCACATACTTGCCGTCCGGGCTGGCGTTGATGCCGTGCGGATTCTTCGGCACCGGCACGTAAAGGGTCAGCTTGGAGCCGTGGCGGCCGTCCACCACCGGCACGTCGGGATCTTCGAAGGTCTTGTACTGGCCGGCCTTCACCGCCGCCTCGATGCGGGGGATATCGAAGAACACCACCCAGTCGCGCTCGGCTTCCATCATATCGGCCAGATGCACGCCGCCTTCCGAGTTGTAGCAGGTGGCGCCGGAATATTTGCCGGTATAATCGGTTTCGGTGTTGTCGAGATTGCCGTCCACCAGCACCTGCCAGGCGATCTTCATGGTTTCGGCATCGATGGCGGTATAAACGGTGAAATACTTCTTGGGATCGTTGAGGTCGCGGCCGTCATTGGGATGGGGCACGCGGAACTCGCCGTTGCAGAACACATACTTGGTTTTCGGCACGCGCTGCACGCGCAGGCCGTGGATGGACTGGGCATTGGGGATGTGCAGGATCTTGTCGGTGCGCATCACATCCCAGCGGACGCGGGCCACGCGGGTATTGGCCTTGTCGTTGACGAACAGATAGCGGCCGTCGTAATGGCCGTCGGTCTGCGACATGTGCACATGGTGGGTATCGCCGTTCAACGGCGCGTTCGGCCCCAGCACCCGCTTGCTTTCGTTGGTGATGCCCCAGCCGATGGTGCCGTCGACGTTGAAGACGGGAATGCGGATCAGCTCGCGCATGGAGGGGACGCCCAGGATGCGCAGCTCGCCCGACTGGCCGCCGCTCCACACGCCGTAATAGTCGTCGAGCTTGCCGGGGGGCACATCGGTGCTGTGGGCCACTTCCCGCGCCGAGGCGGGGCTGGCGCCCACCAGGCTTCCGGCCAGGCCCGCGGCCCCTCCGGCCAGGCCGACGGCCCCGGCCCCGAGAACACCGGCGGCGGCGCCGCCCAGAAGGGCGCGGCGGGACACCGTGTGATCGTTCCGGTCCGGGGTTTCCCCGTCGGGACGGCTGCTGTTTTCGCGATCGCTCATGGATGCGCTCCTTAAGGTTGAAGGAAAAATCAGGCGGAGTGCTTGGCCGAAACCGGCATATCGGCTGATTGCCAGCTGCGGCGGCCATTCCAGTCGATGGCCAGCCATTGCGGGCCGTCCGGCCGCATGACCTCGCCGATGCGGGCCAGGGGCAGCGGGAACAGCGCGGTGCCGAACGCGTCGGAGTCGATATTGCGTTCGGCCAGGATGGTGACGCTGGAATACATGTCCGGCGACAGGCCGGTATGGGGATCGACAATGTGGAACAGGCGCTTGTCGGCCGAGAAGAAGATCTCGTAATTGCCCGAGGTGGACAGGGCGCCGTTGCGCATGGGCACGCTGGCGAACAGTTTGCTCTGATCGATGGGATCGGCGATGCCGATGGTCCAGGTGCGGCCCGAGGGCCCGCGCGACAGGGTGCGCACATCACCGCCGGCATCGATCACCGCTTCGTCGATGCCGTGCGCCAGCAGCTGGTCGGCGCCGAGATCGACGATATAGCCCTTGGCGATGCCGTCCAGGGTGATGCCCATGCCGGCTTCGTCCAGATGCACGCCGCCGCCGTCCACCCGCACCTTGCGGTAATCCACCAGCCGGTCGCGGGCGGCCACCGCCTGGCGGTCCAGCCGGTTCAGGTCCACCGGGCGGGGCAGGCTGAAATAATAGGCCATCAGGGGCTGCACGGTGATATCGAAGGCGCCGCCGCTTTGCTCCGACACCTGACGGGCCCGGGCCAGCACCGTCAGCAGATCCTGGGGCGGCTCGGCCAGATGGCCGTGGCGGTTCAGGCGGCCCACGGCGCTGTCGGGGTCGAAGCGGTTGAGCGCGGTGGCCGCCTGGGCCATGCGGTCGAAGGCGGCGGCAATGGCGCGGTGGCCGTGGTCGGGGCTGTCGGCCACCGCCAGGATGGAAACATCGCTGTTCATCATGGTGCGCACGGCGCGCACCTCGTAGCGGCCGCGCCAGCGCCGGGCGGCCATCCAGCCGCCGCCGGCCAGGGCCAGGGCGCCGCCGGCCAGGCCGTACCGCAGCAGGGCGCGGCGGGAAAGAAGCGTCGAGGGCATGTCCTTGGCTCCTAGTCTTGCGTGTCGGCCGGTTTGCTCTGGCGCTCGCGGCGTTTGCGCGCCTGCACCAGGGGCGGACAGCGCTGGTCGTTCCAGTAGGTGACCTGGCAATCCAGGCAGTGATGGCATTCGTTGGGGTTGATCACGCCGTCGTCGTGGATGGCCTGAATCTCGCACTCGCGGGCGCAGAGATGGCAGGGGTGGCCGCAGTCCGGGCGGCGGCGCAGCCAGTCGAACAGCCGCAGCCGGGCGGGAATGGCCAGGGCCGCCCCCAGCGGGCAGAGATATTTGCAGTAGAACTTCTGATTGAAGGCCGAGATCAGCACCAGGCCGGCGGCATAGAGCACGAAGGGCCAGTGCCGGTCGAAATGCAGCGAGATGGCCGTCTTGAAGGGCTCCACCTCGGCATAGCGCTCGGCCATGCTGGTGGATTGCAGCGACAGGCCGAACAGGGCCAGCAGGATCATGTATTTGATGGCCCACAGCCGTTCATGCAGGGCGGTGGGCAGGCGCAGCTGCGGCACGCCGATCCAGCGGGCCAGCTGGCTGGTCAGCTTTTGCAGGGCGCCGAACGGGCACAGCCAGCCGCAGAACACGCCGCGGCCCCACAGCAGCAGGGTGGCCGCCACATAGGCCCACATCACGAACAGGACGGGATCGATGAGGAAGGTTTCCCAGCGGAAGCCGTGGATGACCGCGTTGGCGAAGGTCAGCACATTGACCACCGACAACTGCCCCAGGGCGTACCAGCCGATATAGACCAGGGTGAAGATCTGAAAGAGGGTGCGGGCGTAGAGCACGAAGAAGGGGCGGCGCACCAGGATGTCCTGCAACATCAGAATGGTGGTCAGGAGGGGCAGCGCCACGCCGAGAATGATGAGTTCGAGGCGATGGCTCTGCCATTCCTGCAGCCATAACGGCACCTCCACCGGCGGAGCCGGATGGATCACCAGGGCATCCGGGATCTCGTAGCCGCCCGAGAAGGTGGTGAAAATGCTCTTCACCGGGCCGATCTGGCGGCGCACCAGCAATTGCAGGGTCCAGGGGCGTCCGGGATCGAAGCCGTAGGCGGCGCGAATGATGAAAACGGCACCTTCGTTAAAGCTGGGGGCGCTTACGGCGGCCAGGGATTGCTGATCCTGATAATCAAGATCGTGGAACAGAATCAGATTGCCGTCCTGGCTCAGGTGCAGGCGATCGAAGATGCCGCCGCGCGCATAGCCGCTGCCCTTGAAGGAATAGGCGCCGTTGGCCAGCACAAGGATGGCATGTTCGTCCGGCTTCAGGCTGGCCATCAGTTCGTCGTAGCGCTGCTTGCCCAGCAGGTTGCGGCCGATGCTGGGGGCGTTGAGATAGGCGTAGTAAAGGTCGATGAAGGTGCTTTGCGGCGTCAGATCGCGTTTCACCTCGCCCCGGTGGCCGGGAAAGGCCTTGTCAACCTCGGCGGCCGAAAGGGTGAGATGACGGATCGAGCCGTCGCCCAGCAGTTTGCTCCAGTCGGCGGGCTGGTAAAGATCGCGCCGCACGATGGCTTTGGGCTGGCCGGTCAGGGCGCTGGCGGCGACCAGATGACGCGACACCGCCACCTTCAGGGCGGAATCGGTGATGGTGCGGTTGGTCACCAGGGCGGTAACGGTGGCGCTGCTGATGGCATCGACCCGAATATGGCCGGGGCGCTCGTCCTTGGCCCCGCCCACCACGAAGGTGTCGGTGACGGGATGGCCGATATATTGGGCGACGAAATCGTAGAGTTTCTGAACGGGAAGGCCCACCAGCAGAATGGGTTCATGCTGCTCCAGAACCTTGGTGCCGGTGATGACGCCCTTGGTGTTGATGCCGATCAGGATGTCGATGGGCTTGCCGGAATAGGCGGGGATGGGGGCCACCAGGGCGGTGCGGAACACGTATCCCAGCAGGGTTGCGCCGTGATAGACCGCCGCCGCCGGCGGGGTGCCCTCCATGGCGCCGCTGTGATCGGCGCTGGGGAAGAAGGTTTTGATAACGGGATACTGCTCGAACGGCGTGGCCGCCCAAACACGGGCCGGAGCGGCCAGAAAAACCAGGCCGGTCAGAACCAGACACAGCGCCAAACGGCGCCAAAGGCGGCCGGAGCCACCCTGCACAACGGATATCATGTCGCCTCCCCCTGGGCGCATCGCCGGTACGCGATGAAACCTTACGGAATGGTCGGATGCGCCATTGGATACCCGTTTCGACATGCAAAACTTGATCTTGATCAATAGAACAGCGTTTTGCCGATGCGTAAAAGGGTGTGGTAATAGGCTTTAAGTCATGAATCGCTTAAAGAGATATGGCAAATGGGCCTTATCTTTTGGGTGGATATTAAAATGCCAGGGCCGACGCCGCCGGCCCTGGCAGTCCGAGGGGCATGTCTGATCAGAAGGCGACACGGGCCGTGGCGAGCAGGGCGCGGTCGTAGAGGGGGGTGAGGGGATCGAGGTTGTCTTCGGGCGGAGTGACGGCGAACTGATAGCCGACGCCCAGGATCAGCTTGGCGCCATCGCCCAGGCCGAAACGGCCGAAGATGATGCCGGGGGTGATGAAGGTCTGGAAGCGGCCGCCGCGCGGCCCATTGGTCCAGTAGGTGTTGTTCACTTCCAGCTCCGGCCAGAAATAGCGCTCGAAATGGTACTGGAAGGCAACGTTGCTGTTGAGGGCGTTGCCGTTTTCCGAGGCGTAGGCCATGGGCATCTGCAGTCCCACGGTGGCCTGGATATCGAAATCACCCCAGCCCTTGCCGGCGGCCAGGGTGGGCGTAACCGACCAGGTGTCGTAGGCGGAAACGAACCGGGTGGCGGCGGTGGGCGCCGAAACCCCCAGGAAGGCGCTGAGGATATAGTTGCCCTGGCTTTCCGGCGAGGACAGCAGCCGCTGTTTGATCAGCAAAACCGGATCATCCTGGAACCCGGTGCCTTCCCCGGGCAGGCCGTTCACCATGCGCGCCCGCGCATAGGTGCGGTCCAGATAGGGGGGGGCGTTGATGATGATTTCGTTGCTGGTGGTGGGGATCAGTTCCAGGCCCTTGCCGCCGCCGTAATTGGTGACATGGGCGCCGTTGCCCAACTGCTGCCACGACTGGTCGAAGCGCACCTCCTGCTCCAGGCGGGGGGTCACCGTGACCAGCGGCGTCATCCAGCCCGGCTGGCTGCTCTGCGCCTCATGCACCCGTTCCGACCAGTGCGCGAAGTAATCGCCAACGGCGGTGGTGCCATCCGTGGCGGCGGCGGGGGGCGGCGGCCCGCCGGCCAGCGGGTCCTCCCCGGCCCAGGCCGGCAGGGCCGTCAGGATGGGGAGCAGGGCCGACAGCAGCAGGCAGCCGGCCGCGGGGAGCGTTCTCATGGTCTTTCATCTCCGGAATTGTGGTCTTTCGTTATGGTGATTTGCTATATAACGTGACCCGGACGATGAAATTGCCTTTGATCAAGGGGAGAACGCTCCGCCGCCGCCGTTACGCCATGGCCTGCTGCACCGCCACCGCCACCGCCACCGAGGCCCCCACCATGGGGTTGTTGCCCATGCCGATCAGGCCCATCATCTCCACATGGGCCGGTACCGAGGACGAACCGGCGAACTGGGCGTCGGAATGCATGCGGCCCATGGTGTCGGTCATGCCGTAGGAGGCCGGTCCGGCGCCCATATTGTCGGGATGCAGGGTGCGCCCGGTGCCGCCGCCCGAGGCCACCGAGAAGAACGGCTTGCCCTGTTCCAGCCGTTCCTTCTTGTAAACGCCCATCACCGGATGCTGGAAGCGGGTGGGATTGGTGGAATTTCCGGTGATGGCCACATCCACATCTTCCAGATGCATGATGGCCACGCCTTCGCGCACATCGTCGGCGCCGTAGCAGCGCACCAGGGCCCGTTCGCCGCTGGAATAGGCCTTGCTGCGCGTGACCTGCAGCCGGCCGCCGGCATAATCGAACCGGGTTTGCACATAGGTGAAGCCGTTGACGCGGGAAATGATCTGGGCGGCATCCTTGCCCAGGCCGTTCAGGATCACCCGCAGCGGCGTTTTGCGGGCGGCGTTGGCCGAGCGGGCCAGACCGATGGCGCCCTCGGCGGCGGCGAAGGATTCATGCCCGGCGCAGAAGGCGAAGCAGCCGGTTTCCTCGCGCAGCAGCCGCGAGGCCAGATTGCCGTGCCCCAGCCCCACCTTGCGGTCGTCGGCCACCGAGCCGGGGATGCAGAAGGCCTGCAGGCCCCGGCCCAGGGTTTCGGCGATCTCGGCGGCCTGGTTCTGGCCCTGGCGGATGGCCGCCGCCGCGCCGATCAGATAGGCCCAGCCGGCATTTTCGAACGCGATGGGCTGAATGGATTTCACGATGCGGGGCACGTCGAGTCCCTTGTCGCGGCAGCATTGCTCCGCCGCCTCCAGCGAGGCGAGGCCGTACCCGGCCAGAAAGGCATCGATCCCGGCGATGCGGCGTTCGTATCCTTCGAAGGTGATCATGGCGGGCGCTCCCTATTCCTGGCGGGGGTTGATGGTTTTGACGGCTTCGGCGAAACGCCCGTAACGGCCCGAGGCTTTGGCCAGGGCGGCGCCCGGCTCCGTGCCTTTGGCGATGAGGTCCATCATCACGCCCAGCTGCACGAAGGCGTAGCCGATGATCTCGTCGTCGGCATCAAGGGCGATTTCGGTCACATAGCCTTCGGCCATTTCCAGATAGCGCGGCCCCTTGGCGCTGGTGCCGTACATGGTGCCGGTCACGCTGCGCAGGCCCTTGCCCAGGTCTTCCAGCCCGGCGCCGATGGGCAGGCCGCCCTCGGAAAAGGCCGTTTGCGTGCGGCCATAGGCGATCTGCAGGAAGATCTCGCGCATGGCGACATTGATGGCGTCGCAGACAAGATCGGTGTTCAGGGCTTCGAGGATGGTTTTACCCGGCAGAATTTCGGCGGCCATGGCCGCCGAATGGGTCATGCCGGTGCAGCCGATGGTTTCCACCAGCGCCTCCTCGATGATGCCGGCCTTGACGTTCAGGGTCAGCTTGCAGGCTCCCTGCTGCGGGGCGCACCAGCCCACGCCGTGGGTCAGGCCGCAAATGTCGGAGATTTGCCGCGCCTTGGTCCAGCGTCCCTCCTGGGGGATGGGGGCCGGGCCGTGATTGGGGCCCTGGGCCACGCGGCACATCTGTTCGACGTCATGGGTTTGCATCATCGGAACCTCTCCTTGACGGGGTCCGGGGGGAGGCGCTGGATGCGGGATGCACGCGCTTTTCCCCCTGGGGGTCATGCGGTGCCGTTTTGTTGTAAAGAACCAGGGAAGAGCGGGCATTTCGCCAAGGCCCGCCTGTCCTTCAAAGGCGGCGGGCCGGCACGACATCCCACCGCGGACGGTTCATCCACGCGGTAGGAGTCATCAGCCTTGCGGCGGTTTTAGGGAGACTCCATTCCCTTCCCCCCATGATAGGCCGGATCGGCGCCACGTCAATCGCCCTGATGCCGGCCGCCAGGGTAAAATCTGCCGCCCGACCCGGCATTTTTTGCCGCCTGCCGTGGCGGTCTCTTTGATTGCAAAGCCTTTTTTGCGCAAAGGACGCTGGCATGAAATCTGAATGCGGTTTTCCCGTTTGGGGTGCGCCGTGCCGGCATGCCGGGATGGCGTACGGGCTCTATCGGGAGATCTCGCATGCAGATCTATGGCGTTACGGCATCGTCGGGGACCAACTCGGCACAACGGGGGCGCGCCACGCAGGGCGGCACGTCGTTCCAGGAAACCCTGCAGGCCGCCCTGGCGGCGGGAAACAGCGGTTCCAGCACCAGCGGTTCCAGCAGCACCAGCAGTTCCAGCAATTCCAGCACCAGCAGCAGTTCCTCGGTGTCGTGGAACCGCAATTCCGATGCGGCGGTGCAGGATTTCATGTCCTACATGAAGGAACCGCCGGTGCAGCGCATGTTCGATGCCTGGCTGAACGCCCAGCATATCAGCAAGGCCGAGTACAACGCCCTGCCGGCCGATCAGAAGGCCAAGCTGCAGGCGTCGTTCCAGCAGTATCTGAAAAAGAAGATGACGGAAAACCTGGGGACGAGCGGCGGCGTGACGGCGGCGGCCGGTGGCGCCTCCACCATCGCCACCGCCGCCAACTCCCTGTCCTGATCAGGCGGCCAGGGCCATCACCCCCACCTGATCGGGCACGATCAGGCGGGCGGCGGTGGTGGCCAGCACCTGCTCGACCGCAACCCCCGGCGCGGTTTCCCGCAGCAGCAGGCCCCGCGCCGTGGGTTCGATCACCGCCAGTTCCGTCACCACCAGATCCACCCGGCGCACCGAGGTCAGGGGCAGGGTGCAGCGGGGCAGGATCTTGGCCTCGCCCCGGGCGGTGTGGGTCATGGCCACGATCACCCGGCGGGCGCCGCTGACCAGATCCATGGCTCCGCCCATGCCCGGCACCATGCGGCCCGGCACCATCCAGTTGGCCAGCTGCCCCAGTTCATCCACCTGCAGGCCGCCCAGCACGGTGACGTCGAGATGGCCGCCGCGGATCAGCCCGAACGAGGTGCAGCTGTCGAAGGCGGCGGCGCCGGCCACGGCGCCGATGGGGCTGCCGCCGGCATCGGACAGGCTGTCGTTCTCCAAGCCCTCCGCCGGCACCGCCGCCATGCCGATGATGCCGTTTTCCGACTGGAAGAACACCTCGACCCCGGCGGGCAGATGGCGGGCCACGCTGGTGGGCAGGCCGATGCCCAGATTGACCAGCTGGCCGCTTTTCATCTCGCGGGCCACCCGCTTGGCGATAATGGTCTTGTCATCCATGACGCGGCTCTCCTTGCACGAACAGATCCACCAGAACATGGGGGGTGACCACGGCGTCGGGCGGGATCACCCCCACCGGCACCACGGCGTCGGGCTCGGCGATGACCAGCCCGGCGGCCATGGCCATCAACGGGTTGAAATTGCGGGCGGTGAGGGAATAATCCAGATTGCCGCTGTAGTCGGCGCGGTGGCAGCCGATCAGGGCCACATCGGCGGCCAGGGGCGTTTCCAGCAGGAAGGTGCGGCCCTCCACCTCCAGGGTCCGCTTGCCCTCGGCGGCGATGGTGCCGACGCCGGTGGGGGTCAGCACCCCGCCCAGGCCGTGTCCGGCGGCGCGGATGCGTTCGGCCAGGGTGCCCTGCGGCACCAGATCCACGGCAAGCTCGCCGGCGATCATCTGGCGCTGGGTTTCCGCATTGGTGCCGATATGGGTGGCGATCAGACGGCGCACGGCATGGGCGTCGATCAGTTTGCCGATGCCGACGCCGGGGCGGGCGCTGTCGTTGGCGATGATGGTCAGACCGGTGCGCTTCTGGCGCACCAGTTCATCGATCAGGCGGTGCGGGCTGCCCACCCCCATGAAGCCGCCGATCATGATCACCGCGCCGTCGGCGATGCGCTCGGCGGCGGCGGCGGCGGAAATGGCCTTGTTCATTCCAATGTCCTTCGCGGTCTGGGAAAGGGGATCAGCGGGCCAGCCAGCCGCCATCCGCCGGCAGGGCGGCGCCGGTGATGTTGGCGGCGGCCTCCGAGCAGAGGAAGGCCGCCAGGCCGCCCAGCTGCTCCACGGTGGTGAAGCGGCCCGAGGGCTGCTTTTCCAGCAGCAGCTCCCGCTCGGCCTGGGCCAGGGGGATGCCTTCGTCGGCGGCGCGGGTGGCGATCTGGGCCTCCACCAGCGGGGTCAGCACCCAGCCGGGGCAGATGGCGTTGCAGGTGACCGGGCTTTCGGCGTTTTCCAGGGCCACCACCTTGGTCAGCCCCACCACGCCGTGCTTGGCCGCCACATAGGCGGCTTTTTCGGCCGAGGCCACCAGCCCGTGCACCGAGGCCACGTTGATCAGGCGGCCCCAGCCGCGCGCCCGCATGCCGGGCAGGGCGGCGCGGATGGTGTGAAAGACCGAGGAGAGATTGACCGCCAGCACGGCATCCCAGCGCTCGGGCGGAAAATCCTCCACCCGGGCCACATGCTGAATGCCGGCATTGTTGACCAGGATGTCGAGACGGCCCAGCGCCGTCTCGGCCTCCCGCACCAGGGCGGCGCAGTGATCGGCCCGGGCCAGATCGGCGCCGTGGTAAAGCACCCTGACGCCGAATTCGGCGGCCAGGGCGGCGCGGAAGGTTTCGATGGCCGCGGCCTCGCCGAAGCCGTTCAGCACAATATCGGCGCCCTGGGCGGCCAGGGCGCGGGCAATGCCCGCGCCGATGCCGCTGGTGGAGCCGGTGATGACGGCGGTGCGTCCTTTAAGCATGGGGGATCCTTTCCGGGTCACACCAGACCGGTGGCGTAATAGGTGCCGATAACCACGAACACCGCCAGGGTCTTGATGCAGGTGATGGCGAAAACATCCTTGTAGGATTGGGCGTGGGTCAGGCCGGTCACCGCCAGCAGGGTGATGACGGCGCCGTTGTGGGGCAGGGTGTCCATGCCGCCCGAGGCCATGGCCGCCACCCGGTGCAGCACCTCCAGGGGAATGCCGGCGGTGTGGGCGGCGGCGGTGAACTGATCGGCCATGGCCGCCAGGGCGATGCCCATGCCGCCCGAGGCCGAGCCGGTGACCCCGGCCAGGGTGGTGACGGTCAGGGCCTCGTTGACCAGCGGATTGGGGATGGCGGTCAGGGCGTTCTTGATCACCAGGAAGCCGGGCAGGGCGGCGATCACCGAGCCGAAGCCGTATTCCGAGGCGGTGTTGATGGCCGCCAGCAGCGATCCGGCCACGGCGGCCTTGCTGCCCTCGGCGAAACGCGGGCGCACCGCCTTCCAGGCAAAGGCCACCACGGTTAAAATGCCCAGCAGCAGGGCGATCTCCACCGACCAGATGCCCAGGAACTTGGACACCGGCTGCACCAGCACCTTGCCGCCGGGGGCCAGTTCCACCTGGCTGACGGTGCCCCACAGGGCCGGGCCGATCCATTTGGTCACGGCGAAATTGGCCAGACCCACCACGAACAGCGGCAGCACGGCGATCAGCGGATGGACGGTGGCGTGATGATCCACGGCGTCGGGCTCGTTCAGATGGCCCCGGCCGTAGCCTTCGCCCCGCCCTTGCGCGGTGCGCCGCCGCCAGTTCAGATAAACGAGGCCCACCACCAGGATGAACAGGCCGCCGATGGAGCCCAGAACCGGGGCGGCCATGCTGGTGGTCTTGAAAAAGGTGGTGGGGATGATGTTCTGGATCTGCGGCGTGCCGGGCAGGCTGTCCATGGTGAAGGTGAAGGCCCCGAGGGCGATGGTGCCGGGGATCAGCCGCTTGGGAATGTCGCTCTGGCGGAACATCTCGGCGGCGAAGGGATAAACGGCGAACACCACCACGAACAGCGACACGCCGCCATAGGTGAGCAGGGCGCAGACCAGCACGATGGAGAGAATGGCGCGGTCGGCCCCCACCAGATCGATCACCGCCGCGGTGATGGAGCGGGCGAAGCCCGACTGTTCGATCACCTTGCCGAACAGCGCCCCCAGCATGAAGACCGGAAAGTAGTTCTTCACGAAGCCCACCATGTGCTCCATGAACAGGCCGCTGTAGACCGGCAGCACGGCGGCGGGATTGGTGAGAAGCACCGCCGCCAGGGCGGCGACGGGGGCGAAGAGGATGACGCTGTAGCCGCGATAGGCCACCAGCATCAGAAAGGCCAGGGCCCCGATGCAAACCAGAAAACTCATGGATGAAACCTCCCGTTGCGGCGGCCCGCGCCGGGGCGGGACCATGCCGATGTTGCAAGAGCCGTTACGCGGCTTCTTGCCGCTCTTATGGCAAGGGGCGTGCCAGCGGAGATAAGTGGCGGAATCCGGCCAGTTGCTGCGCCGCACCCGGAAAGGGTGGCGCCGGTGTTGTCCGGAAAATCGGACAAAAAGCGGCGGATCAGGGATTTCCTCGGGCTTGCGGCTGTCTGGAAAAGCGGACAGAATGACAAAAAACAAGGCCATGGGATTTCAATCCCAGGCCCTTCGGGAGGGTTCGCGCCGCCATGATGAGCGCCGATCAGATCCGCAGCCGCGTCGCCCAATCGTGGTTCGACGTGCTGCTCAGCACCTGCGAGGGGGCGGTGGCGGTGGACCGCCAGGCCCGCATCGTCTGGATCGACGAGAAGTACAAAAACCTGCTGGGCATCAGCGAAGACGTTTCGGGCCGCCCCATCGAGGCGGTGATCCCCAAAAGCGCCCTGCGCACGGTGGTGCAGACCGGCAAGCCCATGCTGCTGGATCTGATGGAGCATGGCGGCCGCAGCTTCGTGGTGATCCGCATGCCGGTGCGCGACGAGGACGGCGCGGTCTCCGGGGCCATCGGTTTTGTTTTGTACGAAAAGGCCGACTATCTGAAACCGCTGTTCGCCAAATTCTCGCAGCTGCAGGAGGATTTGCAGCGCGCCCGCCGCGAGCTGGCCGGGGAGCGCCGGGCCAAATACACCTTTTCGCAGTTCCTGGGGGTGAGCGATCTGGTGCGCGAGGTCAAGCGCCTGGCCCGCCGCGCCGCCCAGACCGACAGCACGGTGCTGCTGCTGGGCGAGACCGGCACCGGCAAGGAGCTGCTGGCCCATTCCATCCATGCCGCCAGCGCCCGCGCCGGGCGGCGCATGGTCGGCATCAATGTGGCGGCCATCCCCGAAACCCTGCTGGAGGGCGAACTGTTCGGGGCGGCGCCGGGGGCCTATACCGGCGCCGACCGCAAGGGCCGCGAGGGCAAGTTCCAGCTGGCCGACGGCGGCACCCTGTTTCTGGACGAAATCGGCGACATGCCGCTGTCCATGCAAAGCAAGCTGTTGCGGGTATTGCAGGAGCGCGAGCTGGAACCGCTGGGCAGCAACAGGATGGTGCGGGTGGATGTGCGCATCATCGCCGCCACCAGCCGCGATCTGGCCGCCCTGGTGCGCTCGGGGCAGTTCCGCGCCGATCTCTATTACCGGCTGAACGTGGTGCCTATCACCCTGCCGCCGCTGCGGTGCCGCCCCGAGGATATGGAGGTGCTGGCGGAAAACATGCTGGACAGTTTGCGCCTGGAAATGGGGGGCGGCCCGCGTGAGCTGGATGCCGGGGCGCTCAGGGTGCTGCGCGGCCACGATTGGCCGGGCAATGTGCGCGAGCTGCGCAATGTGCTGGAGCGCGTTTGCACCCTGACCGAGGCGCCGGTGCTGTCGGCGCAGCATTTTCTGGCCATTCTGCCGGTGCCCGAGGATCTGCTGCCCGCCGACGAGCCGCCGCCGCCGCTGTCGCAGGCGCTGTCGCAGGCCGAGCGCGCCGCCATCAACGCCGCCCTGCGCCATGCCGGCGGCAACAAGACGGCGGCGGCCAAAGCCCTGGGCATTTCCCGCGCCACCCTTTACGAACGCATGGCGGCGCTTAAAATGGGGGCGCCAGAACCGGCCTGACCGGAGATGGTTTTTGCGAGGAGTATGGAATGACGCGGATCACCCTGGTATGCGCCACGGCCCTGATCGTATGGAGCGGGCCCTGCCGGGCCGGCAATACCGGCACGGCGCCGCCAACGCCGGCGGCCAGCCCCTCCACCACCGCCACGGTGAAGCAGGACCTGAAGGAGGGCGGCCACGCGGTGGGGCATGCGGCCCGCGTGACCACCCGCGCCATCGGCCACGGCGCCCGCGATGCCGCCCATGCCATCGGCCATGGCGCGCGCGACGCGGCGCATGATGTCGGTTCGGCCGCCGACCGGGCCTGGCATGATCTGACCCGCTGATCCCCCGGAGGGGTTATACCGGCCAACCATTGACGTGACTCGTTGGCCGGTATCCAGCGAGCATTGAGCGAGCGGCCAAGGCGGCGGATGTCGCCGCCCGGCGAGGGACGATACAACCGGTCAATTCATTGGCCGGTTGGTATTACGCCTCCGGCGCGTCTTTTGCCGGCGCGTTGTGCAGGGCGGCCGAGACGGCGGCGGTGGCGGCGAACAGGCTGGCCTCCATGGGGAAGACGATGGTGGTGTTGCGCTCGGCGCCGATCTCCTTCAGCGTGGCCAGCGAGCGCAGGGTGAGGGCGGCGGGGGATTTGGCCAATTCCTCGGCGGCCTCGCGCAGTTTCACCGCCGCCTCCTTCTCGCCCTCGGCGGTGATGACGCGGGCGCGCTTGCCGCGTTCGGCCTCGGCTTCCTGGGCCATGGCCCGCACCATGGTCTGATCCAGATCGACGCTGCGGATGGCCACGTCCTTGATGGCCACCCCCCATTCCTCGGAATGGGCTTCCAGCGCCGTGGCGATGGTTTTGTTCAACTCCTCCTGATGGGCCAGCAGATCGTCGAGGGCATGCTTGCCCACGGTGGAGCGCAGGGTGATCTGGGCCAGGAGATCGATGGCGCTTCTGTAGTCGCGCACATCCAGGAGCGCCTTCCTGGGATCCTTCACCGCGTAGGAGGTGACGGCGGCCACCCGCACCGAGACATTGTCCTTGGTGATGAGATCCTGATCGGAAATTTCCAGCACGTAAACCCGCACGTCGATGCGCATCAGCTGCTGCACCACCGGCAGCACGAAGCGCAGCCCCGGTTCCAGGGTGCGGCTGTAGCGTCCCAGGGTCAGCACCACGCCGCGCTCGGTCTGGCGGATGATGGCCAGGCCGCGCGCCAGAAACAGCAGGGCGGCCAGCAGCAGAATGGGCCAGAGGGTTCCGGCCAGGGAAAAGGGGGGCATGGGCATGATGTTTCCTTTCTGCGCGGGGATGGAACTCTATTTATTAAGTGATAAAATATTGTAACGGATTTGTGTGAAGGGGGTGATTGAAAAATCCAGGCCTAAATCTTTTAACGGAAATTAACTTTCTTTGTGCATGATGTTTCATGTGTCATAACTTGATTTTATCGTTTCTATTCATTGTTTGTTTCATTTTGTTTTTTATATTCCGGTATATGGGGAATGGCGGTAGGGTCCGCTACCGAGGGAAAGAAAAACGGCATTGGATAAAGCAGCATGCCCGTGGATATGATCAAATCGCAACGCTTGGGCTGGCTGACGGCCATTTTCATGGGGTTGCGGCTGGTGGATCTTCTGGTGGTGGCGGCCAGCGGCGTGGCGGCCTACTGGATCCGGTACGGGCTCGGCATGCCGCCGCGCGATGAAATCATCGCCATCGCCCTGGGCATGATGCTGTGCCTTTTGGTGTTCAATCTGGGCCAGGCCTATGTGACCGGCTATGCCGAAAGCGTCTGGGCCATGACCGTGCGGGCCCTGGGCTATTGGCTGCTGGTGTTTCTGTTCCTGCTGGCGGCGGCCTTCATGCTGAAGGTTTCGGCCCGGTTTTCCCGCCTGTGGGTGGGGCTCTGGGTGCTGACGTCGGGGATGGGATTCGTGGTGGCGCGCATCGTGGTGGCGCGCATCGTGGTGCGGGCGCACCGCCTGGGCCGGCTCTCCATGCGGGTGGGCATCATCGGCGCCGACGATCTGGGCACCCAGCTTTACCAGCATCTGATGGCGCATGACGATTATGTCCAGGTGCTGGGCGTGTTCGACGACCGCATGGACCGCCTGCGCGAACAGGCCGAGGCCAACGGCATCGAGATCAAGGGCCGTATCGCCGATATCATTCCCTGGGCCGCCGAGCAGCAGATCGACTGCATCGTCATCGCCCTGCCCTGGAGCAGCGAGCGGCGCCTGCGCGAATTGATCGAGATGCTGCAGGGTCTGGCGGTGGATGTGCAGATCTGTCCGGAAGGGCTGGGCTTCGTGGTGCGCAGTTTTCCGCTGTTCCGCAACTCCATCGCCACCACCCTGGGCGGCCTGCCCATGTTCACCATCGGGCGGCGGCCGCTGGACGGCTGGGACTGGCTGATCAAACGCATCGAGGATACCCTGCTCATCGCCCTGGTGGCGCCGCTGGTGCTGCCGCTGTGCCTGCTGATCGCCCTGGCCGTCAAATTGGATAGCCGCGGGCCGGCTCTCTTCCGGCAGGCGCGGCGCGGCTTCAACGGCCGCAATTTCATGGTCTACAAGTTCCGCTCCATGAAGGTGGAGGACTGCCAGCCCGAGGGCCGCACCGACGCCGCCCGCCGCGACGATCCGCGGGTGACCCGGGTGGGGCGCTTCCTGCGCCGCACCAGCCTGGACGAACTGCCGCAGATCCTGAACGTGGTGCGCGGCGAAATGTCCATCATCGGGCCGCGCCCGCACGCCCTGTCGCACGACGAGCAGTTCGCCCGCATCATCCGCGAATATTACGCCCGCCACCGCGTGCTGCCCGGCATTACCGGCTGGGCCCAGGTCAACGGCCTGCGCGGCAGCGTGGAGGACGAGGAGCATATCCGCCGCCGCGTCGATTACGATCTGTGGTATATCGAAAACTGGTCCATCCTGCTCGATCTGCGCATCCTGCTGATGACGCCGTTCGTCGGGCTTATCCACCGCAACGCCTACTGAGGGGCGGCATGATCCTCGACGCCAACGATCTTCCCGAGGGTGCGCCGCAGGAGGCCGATCTTTGCATCGTCGGGGCCGGCGCGGCGGGCATCGCCATGGCGCTGGAGCTGCTGGACAGCGGCCTGCGGCTGCTGCTGCTGGAATCGGGCGGTTTCGGGGCCGAGGCCGACAGCCAGGCCCTTTATGCCGGTGCGGTGGCCGATCCGGCCCTGCACAGCCCGCTCGACACCTACCGCGAACGCCGCTATGGCGGTTCCACCACCCTGTGGGGCGGACGCTCCATGCCGTTCGATCCCATCGATTTCGAGGCGCGCGACTATATCGCCCACAGTGGCTGGCCCATCGCCTTCGAGGATCTCGCCCCCTATTATCCCCGCGCCAATCGCATCGCCGAGGCCGGGGCCTATGCCTACCGGGCCGGGCAGGCCTTCACCCGGCCCCTGCCGCCGATGATCGAGGGGTTCGCCAGCGCCGATCTTGGCACCGATACCCTGGAACGCTTTTCCTGCCCCACCGATTTCGGCCGCCGCTACCGCCACAAGCTGGAGGCGGCTGCCAACTGCCGCCTGCTGCTGCATGCCAATGTGACCCGCATCGCCCTGGCCGCCGATGGCGGCGCCGTGGATCATCTCGATGTCGCCACCCTGGCCGGGCGGCGCTTTCAGGTGCGGGCCGGCCATGTGGTGCTGGCGGCGGGCGGGCTGGAAAATGCCCGCCTGCTGCTGGCCAGCCGCGATGTGCAGGCCGCCGGGGTGGGCAACGGCCATGATCTGGTGGGGCGCTACTACATGTGCCATATGGCCGGCACCATCGGCGCCCTGCGGTTTACCCGGCCGGTTTGGCACGGTTACGATATCGCCGACGACGGCACCTACTGCCGCCGCCGCATCGCCCTGAGCCCCGAGGCCCAGCGCCGGTTGCGCGCGGGCAACGTTATCGCCCGCCTGCATCATCCGCGCATCATCGATCCGGCGCACCGCAACGGCGTGCTGTCCATGCTCTATCTGGCCCGCATGTTCATTCCCTACGAATATGCCAAGCGCCTCGACGGCGAGGTGCGTCTGGGCCTGATCCCCCAGGCCCGCCATCTGTGGAACGTGCTGGCCGATATGCCGGGCACCGCCGCCTTCCTGTGGCATCTGCTGCGCGACCGCCGTCTGGCCGAGCGCAAGTTTCCCTCCATCATCATCCGCTCCAAGGCCAATCTCTACAGTCTGGACGTGCATGGCGAGCAGGAGCCCAATCCCGACAGCCGCCTGACGCTTGAGCGGGAGACCGATGCCCTGGGGATGCCGCGCCTCAAGGCCGACTGGCGCTATAGCCGCCAGGATATCGCTTCGATCGCCACCATGCTGGAGGTGCTGGCCCGCGACGTGGCCGCCTGCGGGGTTGGGCGCTTCACCTACGATCCCGACAGCGTGGAGCATGAAATGACCCGTTACGGCGCCTATGGCGGCCATCATATCGGCACCACCCGCATGGCCGCCTCGCCCCGTCAGGGCGTGGTGGATGCTCACTGCGCCGTGCATGGCCTGCCCAATCTGCATGTGGCCGGCAGTTCGGTCTTTCCCACCTCGGGACAGGCCAATCCCACCCTGACCGCCGTGGCTCTGGGGCTGCGGCTGGCGGACCGGCTGAAAAGCCTGGCGGCGCCTTCGCCCGTTTCCGTCGGCTTACCCTATACCGACCGGTCAATGAATTGACCGGTTGTATCGTCCCTCGCCGGGCGGCGGCATCCGCCGCCTTGGCCGCTCGCTCAATGCTCGCTGGAAACCGGCCAACGCGTCACGTCAACGGTTGGCCGGTTTCATACCAACCGGCCAATGAATTGACCGGTTGTATCGTCCCTCGCCGGGCGGCGGCATCCGCCGCCTTGGCCGCTCGCTCAATGCTTGGCCGGTATTAAAGGGGGTGTCATGATCCAGTCCGTTCTTGTTCTGGGCGCGTCCGGGTTCATCGGCCGCCGGGTGGTGCAGGCCCTGGCCGCCGCCGACGGCTGTATTCCCCTGGCCGCCGGCCGCCGCCTTGCCACCCGTACCGAGGACGGCATCGAGGCCCTGCACCTGGATGGCGGCGATGAGCCGGCCCTGGCCGCCGCCCTGACCCGGGTGCAGGCGGTGGTGGACTGCACGGCGGCGCCGCCCGAGACGATGCGCCGCATCAGCGCCGCGCTGTTCCGCGCCGCCAACGCCGCCGGACGGCCCCTGGTGGTGCAGCTCAGTTCCATGGCGGTGTACGGCAACGCCGTGGGCCGGGTGGCGGAGACGGCGGCGCTGTCGGACGAACAGGGGCCTTACGCCGCCGCCAAGCTGGCGGGCGAGCGTCTGGCCGCCGATTATGGCCGCGCCGTCATTCTACGCCCCGGCTGCGTCTATGGCCCCGGCGGCCTGCAATGGAGCCTGCGCCTGGCCCGCCTGCTGCGGGCCCGCCGGCTGGGCGATCTGGGCGCCGAGGGCGACGGCATCGCCAATCTGGTGCATGTGGACGATGTGGCGCGGGCGGTGGTGGCCGCCGTGCGCCAGGGCCGCGCCGAGGGGCAGGCCTTCAATCTGGCCATGGCCGGGGCTCCCACCTGGAACGAGTATCTCATGGCCTTCGCCCAGGCGCTGGCGGCGGTGCCGGTGCGGCGGCTGTCGGCGCGGCGACTGCGGCTGGAAACCAAACTGCTGGCGCCGCCGCTGAAAATTCTGGAGATGGCGGCGGCCCGCGCCGGCGCCGTGGCCTGGGCGCCGCCGCTGGTGCCGCCGTCGCTGGCCCGGCTGTTCCGCCAGGAAATCCGCCTGGATTCGGGCAAGAGCGAGCGCCTGCTGGGCCAAACCTGGATGCCGCTGGACGAGGGGCTGGCCGAAACCGCCGCCTGGTGCCGCGCCCAGCGGGCCTGAGACCGGCCAACCGTTGACGTGATGCCGGCCAACCATTGACGTGACGAGTTGGCCGGTTGGCATGAGCCGTCAGGGCGCGGCGGGGGGCGCCGGTACGCCGGGCGTAACGCCGGGAACATCCGGCACCTCCTGGCTGCGCTGGGTGCGCACGCAGCGCAAAAGCCAGACGTAATCATCCTCGCCGCCGCTCCGGCGCGCCCGCCGCAGGCAATCGTCCTCGATATAGGCCGGGGTATCGGGCCACAGCCGCTGCAGGGTTTCCAGGGCATCGCCCTGGCCCATCAGGCAGCGGGACATGGCGCTGGAATCGAAGCCGTCCACATGGTTGGCGATGCGGCCGCAGTGGCCGTCCACGTCGAAGCGCGGCGGCCGGTCGTCGGCGCGGGCGGATGGGGCGGCCAGCAGCAGAAGAAGTAATACCGGCCAACCATTGACGTGACGGGTTGGCCGGTATCCAGCGAGCCTTGAGCGAGCGGCCAAGGCGGCGGATGCCGCCACCCGGCGAGGGACGATACAACCGGTCAATGCATTGACCGGTTGGTATAAGGCGGCCGGCAGGGCGCGGCGCAGGCTCATGCGGTCCTCCCCCGCCGCAGCGTGCCGGTCAGGGCGCGCCAGGGGGCCAGGCCCAGATCGCGCCGGGCCAGAACGAGCGCGCCCAGACCGTTGACGGCGATGGACAGCGAGACCGCCCAGGCCGTTCCCGCCGCGCCGTAAAAACGCGCCAGGGCCAGGGTTCCCAGCAGCAGCACCGCCAGCGAGAGCAGATTGAGCCGCCGGAGCGCGGCACGGTGGCCGGTCATGCCCAGAAGATCGGGCATGGAGGCCGAGGCGGCGGCCAAAATCTGCCCCAGGGCCAGAATGCGCAGCAGGCCGGCGCCGTCGGCAAAGCCGTGGCCGAGCATGCCCAGCAGCAGGGCGGGCGCCGCCAGCATCAGCGCCACGGCGGGCAGGGTCAGCAGCAGGCTGAGGCCGATGGCCTGGGCGGCGGCGCGGTTCAGATCGCCCGCCTGATTTTTGGCATGCAAAGCGGCATAGCGGGGCGAGGCCATGGCGGCGATGCCGCTGACCACGATATTGACCAGGAGGGCGATGCGCCAGGCCAGGGAGAACAGCCCCACGGCGCGGCTGTCGGCCAGCATGCCCAGGATCAGAACCGGGGCGGAGGTGATGAGCAGCTGGGTCATCTCCAGTGAAAACAGGGCCCACCCATCGTGCATCAGGCTATGGGCGCGGGCGGGCAGGGCCTGATGGGCCGCCGCATGGGCGGGGGGCAGGGCGCGCAGCAGCAGGATGGCGCCGATCAGGGTGGCGGCCAGAAAGGCCAGGGCCATCAGCAGCAGGGCCCCCGGCAGCGTGAGGCCGGTGATCAGGGCCACGGCGCAGAACAGGCTGGGCCACAGCCAGGAATAAATCATCTGCGATTGGCCCACCCGATGCAGCCCGGCCAGGGCGCCGGCCACCATGGTGCTGAGATTTTGCGGCAGCAGGATGAAGGCGGCCAGCCGCAGGGGTTCGGTCAGGGCGGGCTTGCCCAAAAGATCGCGGGCCAGCAGCGGGGCGGCGGCGTAGAGCAGCAGGCCCACCAGCAGCGACAGCAGCGTGGCCAGGGCCAGGCCCCGCAGCAGCACGGGGCGGATCTGGCGGGTATCGCCGTGGGCCAGGGCCACCGCCAGGCGGCGGGTCAAAGCACGGTCGAGCCCCACCCGGCCCAGACCCGAGAGGGCGGCCACAGCGCTGTAAATGATATAGAACCGCCCGGCCTGCTCCACCCCCAGCGCGGCCGCCACCAGCAGGTGGAAGCCGTAGCGGCTGGGCAGATCGATGCCGCGCACGGCGATGGTGACGAGGGCGCCCCCCACCAGGCCGCGACGGGGCGCCGCCTTGGCGCCGCCGTCGTTCACGGCGCCGTTCCTTTCAGCACGAACAGGGTCACGCTGGGCGAGGGCAGGGTGGCGCTCAGGCGGCCCTTGGCGTAGTGCCCGGCGGGCAGGGCCTTCAAAGCGCCATCGGCCAGCTGATAGCGCTCCAGATCGCCCTGGGCGGCGAAATGCGCCAGCGACAGATCCAGCTTGGTGCGGCCCGCAAGATCCTTGTCGATCACCATCACCGTCAGGGCGCCGTCGGCGCGCAGGGCGGCATAGGCGGCCAGATGGTCGGGATCGGCCACCTTGGCCGAAACGCTGGTGCCGCCGAAGCCCGATTTATGGCCGTCGTAATTGCGGTACATCTTCATGGCCAGATAGGTGGGGCTGGTGCGGGGCGGCGTGGCCCAGCGGGTGGCCATGTCCAGGCCTTCGCGTCCGAAGATGCCCAGAAGATCGGCCTGGGCGGTGGCGCCGTTCATGGTGTCCTCGGCGCCCCAGTTGTATTCGGTCAGGGCGATGGGGGTGCCGGGATAATAGTTGGTATCCACCCAGTGGCGCAGGCGGTGGATCAGATCCACCTTGGCGTGGATCCACGAGGGATCGGTGAAATCGGGGTCCCACAGATCGCGGGTTAAGCGGTTGCGCAGCAGCGCTCCGGCGGTGGAATGATCGCCGCCCGCTTCGGTATAGACCTTGTCCTGCGGATAGAAATGCACGCTGACCACGTCCACCGGGTGCCCGGCCGCCTTCCATTGTTTGAGCAGCCAGGGCAGATAGTCCATGCCGTCGGTTTCATGCTCGCGGTCGGGGGCATGCTCGAAACCGTGCTGTTGGGCATATTGCTGGTCGTAGCCGCTGTAGCGGTAGGCGGTCCAGCCCCAGGCCTCGGGGGCCACCACCTTGGCGCTGGGATCGATGGCCTTGACCTCTTCGGCGAACACCCGCACCTTGCGGGCGATTTCCGAGGCATGCGCCCCCTCGGGATGCGCATCGCGGTGGATGTCGTGCCAGAAGCTGGGTTCGTTATCCATCATGAAATAGCGCACGCCGCCCTTGTCGGCGGGGCCCCAGGTGGCCACCAGATGCTCCATCCAGTCGTGGGCGTCCTTGGGGCCGAAGCGCACCATGGCGTCGTTGGGATCGTTGTGCACGATGGGGGTGCCGTCCAGAAGCCGGCCGTTGCCGGCTTCGACGAAGCCCTGCAGATCGGTCTTTTCCTGCAGGCCGTACTTGCCGATGGAAAAGCTGGCCAGCGGCTTGCGTCCGGCATCCAGGCGGGCCACCCAGCCCAGCAGCGGCATGGTCAGCATGGTCTGGGCCCCGGCCGCCCTGGTCAGGGCCACGAAGCCGTCGCCGTGCTGATCGAAGATGTCGTCGGTGCAGGCCAGGCTTTCGAAAAACCAGTCCTTGCCGGCGTTGCGGGCGTTCTGCCGCCAGTTGTAGGTGCTGGCGCTGTCGCCGCCCGAGCGGTTCAGGGGGGCGTTCAGATCTTCCAGCTGGGCGGTGGTGGCGTAGGAGACGCCGTAGATCAGCGGGCTGATGGGATGGCGGGCGGCGGCGGCGTCGATGGCGACCGTCGCCGTGGCGGTTTGGGCGGCGGCGGGCAGGGCCAGGGCCGTCTGGGCCAGCAGCAGGGCGGCGGAACAGGCGAGAAATCTGGGCGTCATGCCGTGGCCTCGTTTGCGGTCTGGGGAGTTTCGGTGCGGAGCCTGAACCAGACATAGACGAAAATGGCCAGGATGGTGGCGGTTTCGCCCGGACTCAGGGTGGGGGGGTAAAGATTGGAGATCAGCAGCACGTAAAGAATGTAGTCGGCAAGGCTGCCGAGCAGGCTGTCGTCGATGTGGCGTTTCAGGCGGCGGTAGAACAGCAGGCCGCGCACCTCGTAAAACAGGATCAGCAGGGCCCCCACAACGCCATATTCGAAGACGATGCCGAGCCAGGTGATATCGGCCAGGAAAAAGAAATGGCCGAAGAAGGCGAACAGGCTGTCCTGGCTGGTGGGGCTGATGGTGCCGACGCCGAAAATCCAGTGGCTGGGGATCAGCCCCAGAAACTCCACCGCCTTTTCCGCCGTGACCCAGCGCACGTCGAAGCCGCTGCTGGCGCTGGTGCTGAACATGCTGTCGAGATAGGTGTAGGAGAACAGCCCCGCCACGGCCAGCGGGATCGTCAGCAGCAGCAGCACCCGCAGGCGCGGAGGGGCGGCGCGGAAGCTGTTCAGGGCCAGCACCCCGGCGATGCCCACCATCATGGAGCGGGTCTTCACCACGAACAGGGTGAGCAGAACTCCCAGCAGGGCGCCGCCCAGCCAGCGGGCGCGGTGTTCGGTCAGAAAGCGGCGGTAGCAGTAGAACAGGGTGATCATGCCGAAATACATCGGCATGCGGATGCGCTCGCCGCGGCTGTCGGTGGAAAACAGCGGCGACGAGCCGAAGACATAGCCATTGACGTACCAGGTTTTCGGCACCAGGGCCCACATCAGGATCAGGCTGACATAGGTGGCCAGTCCCCAGACCAGGAAGCCCATGCCGAGTTCCCGCAAGGTGGGGCGCAGCACCAGCAGCAGGCCCAGAAAGGAATAAAAGTAGAGCAGCGGCAGCATCTTCACCTGGGCGGCGATGCCGGTGAAAAAATCCTGATCGAAGTAATAGATGGCGGCGATGCTGGGCACCAGCATGCACCAGAGGAAGGTGAGCATCACCTGCCGGGTCATCGGCATCAGGGGATGGCGCAGCAGCACCAGGATCAGCGGCAGCGACATCACCGGAAAGGCCTTCGACAAGGCCCACAGCGGCAGCAGATCCTTCATATAATGAAAGCTTTGGCCGAACAGCGGCAGCAGCAGCAGCAGCGGCGCCATGACATTGGGGCGCAAGGGGGCCTGCTCCGCCACCGCCGGGGTGGCGGGCATCCAGGCCGATCCCGCTGAAGCCGCCGTTTCGCTCATGCCGTTACGGCACCGGCGTGGTGGTGGTGGCGTTGGAATTCTGATTGATGCTGAAATCGAAATTGCGGTTGAAGGGCAGGGGCTGATCGATGTGCTGGTTGATCCACAGATCCACCTCGGCGATGGTGGATTTCGGCACGAAGATGGTGTCGTTGGGGTGGAGCGCCACATCCTGCGACGGATCGCCGTGATGGATCAGCTTGTCCAGATTGAGGCTGCGCAGGATCGGCTTGCCGTCGGGGCCGGGGCGGATCAGCACGATATCCTCGCTGCGGGCGGTATCCAGAAGGCCGCCGGCCCCGGTGATGGCCTGCAGCGGGTCCATGCTGCTGTGCAAGGGGATGGCGCCGGGGAGCTTCACCTCGCCGCCCACATAAACCACCTGAGCATAGCGGCGGATGGTGACCGAGGAATGGGCCTGACGCACGGTATGATTGTTGATGAGGGTGGCGTCGATGGCCTTGCCGGCCTGATCGGGGGTGAGCCCGGCCACCAGAACGGTGCCGGCCACCGGCATGGTGAAACGGCCGTCGGGGCCGACGAAGCCCTCGTAATTCAGTTCCGGATTGTAAGGCATGATGATGGACAGGCTGTCGCCCGGGCCGATGTGATATTCCGGCGGCAGAGGCTGCACCAGAGGAAAGCGTTCGGGATGATCCTGGGCGGGATCGACGCTGGGGCCGCCGCACCCCGTCAGGGCGGCCAGAAGCAGGCCGAGACAGAGCAGTTTCTTCATCCGCATGGGTCCTCTTTGGCGGGGGTCGCGCATAGCATAGGGGATTTTCCGGGTCATCGGAACGTGCCCGTCCTTTGATCGCACCAGACGGCATGCCCTTGCAGGCCGCGGGCGATCTGACGGATGGCCTGTTCGGCCGGCGAGCGCAGGCCATAGGTGGCCAGCAGGGTGAGGGCGGTCAGGGCCAGCAGCGGGCGCCGCTGCGGGCGAAAGGCCGGTTCGCCGCGGATCAGCCGGGCCATCAGCAGCGAAAACCCGCCGCCCACCGCCAGGCCCAGCAGGATTTCCGGCGGGGTATGGGCTTCGAGCGCCAGCCGCGATACGGCGATACCCGCCACCAGCAGCGCGGTCAGGGCCAGCAGCAGCGGCCGCCGCGCCGATCCTTGCGACAACAGCAGGGCCAGGCCGCCGTAAACGGCCGCGCTTAAGGCGGCATGGCCGCTGGGGCTGGTCAAGGGGGCGCCGCCGCGTTCCGGCAGGCAGGATTGCAGGGCCAGTTTCAGCAGCAGGATGACCAGGGCGGCGCCGCCGCTGGTCAGAGCCAGGGCCAGGGCGGCGCGATGGCGGCGGGCCAGCAGCAGATAGGCCGTGCAGAACAGCGCCAGCGGCACGGTGACGGCGCTGTCGCCGAAATCGGTGACCATCCACCACAGGGGATGCGAGGGGGCGCCGTTCAGCAAGCGTTTCCTCCATGCCAAAGGTCGGCGGCCACGGCGGCGGCGAAGCCCAGGGCCGAGGCCAGATAGCGGCGCAGCATGCGCTTCGGCTCCAGCAGGATGCGCCAGGCCCATTCCAGGTTGAGCCGTTTCCACAGGCCGGGCGGCGGCCTGGTCAGCCCCAGGGCGATCTTCACCGCCTGGCCGATGCACAAGGCCCAGCAGGGCGGTAGCAGGGCGCGGTGCCGATGGACGAACACCTCGCTTTTCGGCGCCCCCACGCCCATGAACAGCAGGGTGGTGCCGTGCGCCGAAATGGCCGCGGCCAGGGCCCGGCAGCCGGCCTCGTCGGTCTCGAAGCCCAGCGGCGGCACATGGCAGGCCGCGCTCAGGCCGTGGCGGTCCGCCCAGGCGGTGATGGCCGCCACCGTCGCCTCCTGATCGGCCACGAAGAACAGCCGCTGGCCCTTGAGGGCGGCGGGATCGGCCAGCAGCGCGGCCACGATATCGCAGCCGGTCACCCGTTCCGGCGAGGGACAGCCGCGCAGGCGGGCGTAGTAATGCACCGGAAAGCCGTCGCAGGTGACGATCGCGGCGCTGTCGTAGGCCTGGCGGAAGGCGGGGTCGTGTTTCAGCAGGGTCACATGCTGGATGTTGGGGGTCACCACCAGCCCCACCCCGGCATCGGCGGCGCGCGGATGGGCCAGCAGATGGCGGGCCACCTCCGGCGCGGTGAGCGGGCTTACGCAAAAGCCGAAAATGCGGGGCGCGGTCATGGCGGCGGCTCCTGGTCGCTGAGGCATTTGGCCTTCAGCTTCTGGCAGATGTCGGCGGCGCCGTGCGGGCCGCAGATGCTGTCGGCGCGGGTCGGCGATACATTGAGGCGGCCATAATAATTCCGCGACATGTCGATGAGGATGGGCGGATCCTTGGCATAGGGATCGCAGGCGGAGAAATGCCCGTGCGGCTGGAAATAAAGATCGAAATGGCTTTGCTTCAGATAGCCGTTGTCCCAGCCGAAGGGGCCGTAGCCGTTCCAGACCGAGTTGGTGGCGTAGCGGTCGCAATTGAGGCAGCCCAGATATTCATGATGCAGGTTGCCGGCATAGATCTGCAGGCGCGGCTGGGTAATGGCGCCCTGGGCCCGGACCGGGGCCGGGCGTGCCGGCAGCAGCATCGCCGCGGCGGCCAGACAGCCAAGAACCCGCGCCGCCTTGCCCATCGTCAGCTCCGCTTCGGATGAAACAGGCCCAGCAGGCGCCGGACCAGGGCGGAATAAAGCTCGGCCGCCTTCAGGCCCAGGCTGGCATGGCGGCGGTAGGGCTGCGGGCGGATGGGGAAATAGGGGGTCAGCTTCTCCACCACCCGCTCGGGCGCGATGAAGGTGTTGCTTTGCACCACGGCGAACAGGCCGTCGCCGTCCGGGGCGAAATGATGATCGGCCTGCCATTCCTCCAGATTGCCGCCGTCCTTGCCGGCGTACCACACGCTTTCCGAGGCATGCATGGAGCGGCGGCCGGGCGGGGCGGCGATATGGTACTGGTCGATCAGCCCCTCGCGCTCGGCGTTCAGCCAGTAGAGGGTGTATTCGGTCCAGTCGATCATATAGTTGGACAGCAGCACCCGCATCCAGTCCTGCTGGTAAAGCTCCTCCAGGCGGCGCTGCAGATGCCGCACCAGGGTTTTCGACAGGATGGTGGGGGTCCACCACACGCCGTCGCGGTCGAGATGGGGATCTTGCTGCAGAAGCTTGGCCGAGGGCCGCCACAGATGCGGCTCGCGCAGGCGGGGCTGGCAATAGGTGAGGGCGCGGCCCTCGATGATCAGATCGTCGATGCTGAAGGGATGGATGGCGAAGACATCGGGATCGAAGATCATGAAATATTCGGTGTCGATCAGGGCCGGCGTGTAGAGCTTGATGATCTGCTGGCGGTGCCAGGGACGGATCTGATGGCGCTTGTTGAAGTCGGCGAAGGCGGTCATATGCACGGATTCGTCCACCACCTCGACGGGGAAATCGCTCCAGGCGCGGGCGTAGACCTTGGCCTCCTCGAATTCGTCGTGCGGCACGATGATGAGGATCTTGTCGAAGGTGTCGGGCCGGGTGAAATGGCGCAGCGACGAAAACAGGATGTCGCAGCGGGCGATATTGTCGGCATAGTGCCGCCCGCGCGTCTTGACCGGAAGAATGGCGCTGATCTTGGTCACGTTGGTCTGGCCCCTGGGCTTGGTGTTGCGGCGCCGCCCCGTTACAGGAAGCGGTAGATGGCGTCGGGGATGTAGCTGTGGCGGTTGGTCATGGCCACGCCGGCGATGCGGCCGCCGGCCTCGTCGATCTGCTGGCGCAGGGTCAGGGCCACCGGCTTGCGGGTGGCCTCGGCGCGGATGGCAAGCACGGTGGCGTCGGCCAGCACCGAATTTTCGATACCGGTGAAGGAGCGGCTGGCCGCCGGAGCGTGAATGACCACGAAATCATGGTTGGCGCGCAAGGTTTCGAACAGATCGCCGGCCTGGCGGCCGATGGGCATCACCGCATCGGGGCGGGGGTGGGCCACCAGAACGCGCCGTCCGGCCAGCGGCAGATAGCTCAGGAGGGCGTCGGTGGCGTCGGGGCTGCGCTGGAGCGGCGGCGCGCCGCTCTGTTCGCCCGGCCAGTGCAGCAGACCGTCCTGGTCGGGCAGGCCGTAATCGCCGCTGCCGGCATGCAGATCCAGCAGCAGCACCGAGCGGACCGAGCGGGCCTCCAGATCCTCCACCAGGCCGCGCACGATGGTGGGCATGCCGTCGTCGTCGCGGAAGGCCAGCATCAGGATCAGTTTCGAGGCCGCTTCCGAACTGTTGTTCACCGCCATGATCATACGGCCGAAATCCCCCCGGCGCGGGCCGCGCGCATGGGGCGGCGGCGGTGCCTGAAGGGCGCGGTTCTTGCGCAGCCGCTGCAGGGCCGTGGGCGGCTGGTTGGGGCTCATGGGGGCGATCAGCACCGGCAGCCCCAGCGAGCGTTCGATCTCCTCGGGGCTGAGGAAGGTTTCCCGCAGGCTGGACAGCACGATCACCGCCAGGCAGGCCAGCAGCAGCCCCACCACCAGCCCCGCCGCCAGGAACAGCAGCGGCGGATTGCTGCGGTGGGTGGGGGCGGTGGGGGCCTGGATGATGCGCACATTGGTGCTGGAGGCGGTGTCCATCTGGTTCTGCTCGATGCGCGCCTCTTCCACCTGCTGCGAGAAGTTTTTGAACGTTTGCACCAGAAGATCGCGGTCGATCTCCATGCGGCGCAGCTGGTTGGCGGTGCCGATCAGATCCTGCAGGGTGGCGTCGGCCTGGCGGTTCTGGGCCTCCAGGGTGGCTTGGCGGGCCTTTTCCCCGGCCACATCGGACTGCAGGCGTAAAATGCGGTCCTGCACGGTGTCGTAATAGCTGTTGTGGCCGATGCGCACGGTGCTGACCAGATGGGCGCTTTGCGCGGTGATGGCCGTCTTCACGTCATGGATCTGGGAATCGAGCTCGGTGACGAAGGGCGATTGCTCCATGTAGCGCGAGGCCAGATCGGCGCGGCGGCTTTTCAGCTGCAGAAGCGACAGCTGCATGGTGTCGATGGCGTGCGCGGCCTCGGTATTGTCGCGGAACAGCTCGATATCGGCGGGCACACGCACGGTGTCCTTGACCAGTTCGGCCAGGGTGCTGCCGTCTTGCGTCAGGGCGCTGTCGTTTTCCAGCTGGCGCTGATGCAACAGGCCGCGCAGGGCCACGGCGGCGGCGATCTGGGAATCGATGTTGACCACGTTGCGGGCGCGCTGGAAGGCGATCAGCTCGGCGTTGGCGGTGTCCAGCTCCTCGCGCACCTTGTCGCGCTGGGCCACCAGAAACGACAGCCGGCCTTGCGTGAACACGCCGGAGCGCTGGCGGAAATAATCGCTGATCAGCCGCTGCAGCACCTGGGCGGCGCGGTTGGGATCGGAATCGGTGTAGCTGAGCTCGATCAGGTTGGCCAGATCCACTTTTTCCAGATGGAAATGCCGCTCGAACGACTGCAGGGCCCGGTCCAGCGCCTCGCGTCCGGCCTTATGGCCAAGCTGATCCTGCACCACCGCCCGGTGCAGTTCCGGGCTGGACAGGATCTGCGCCTCCACATTGACCACCTGGGTGGGATCGAAGCTGGGCCCGGCCCGCCCGGACGAGCGGTCCATCTGCATGTCGTAATAGCCGGCATAAAGGGTGAGCAGCCGGGCCTCGGCGCGATAGGCGGGGGGCAGCAGCACCGCCAACGCGCCGCTCAAGACGAAACAGCCGACGACGATGGCCGTCCAGATCCAGCGATAGAAGAAGATCGTGTTGAGCAGATCGCGCAACGAAACCTGAATGGCCGCGTTTGCCTGCGGCTGCGGCGGATGCTTCTTGAAGATGGATGAGGCCATTTTATCGACTTTATTTGAGCGGACCTGGAGGGAGGCGTGAATACATGCTGTTTCTTTACCCTTAAATCTCCCCTGGCGCAGCATGGCGGAAGCCGGCGTGTTTTGCAATGCACTATCTATGGGAGTGCACAGGAGCGATAAAGTATTTAAGTGTTGGTTTAACGTATTTTCCGCCCGTAACCAGGATGTTTCTCTTTTAATGATGGTCTTATTACAGGGTGGTGAAAAGCATTTTTAAAAAATCGACGGGCATGAATGTGGCGGCATAAGTTTTCACTTGCTTACATGGCGCGGCATGTTCTTCTTTGCGATCCGGCGGCCGTCATTCAGGCGCGCTGCCGCCGGGTGCGGTCCGTCTTGGACTTTCGAAGTAAAAGGAAAGCGGTTATCGTGACCAACGGATCTTATACCGGCCAACCCTTGAAGTGACTCGTTGGCCGGTATCCAGCGAGCATTGAGCGAGCGGCCAAGGCGGCGGATGCCGCCGCCCGGCGAGGGACGATACAACCGGTCAATTCATTGGGCGGTTGGTATTATACCGGCCAACCATTGACGTGACTCGTTGGCCGGTATCCAGCGAGCATTGAGCGAGCGGCCAAGGCGGCGGATGCCGCCGCCCGGCGAGGGACGATACAACCGGTCAATTCATTGGGCGGTTGGTATTAAGGCCGATGTCAGGAGGGGGGATGCTGATTCCGACGATTTTATGTGGCGGCGCCGGATCGCGTCTGTGGCCCATTTCGCGCGAACTTTACCCCAAACCGTTCATCCGTTTGGCCGATGGTCAGAGCCTGCTGCAGAAAAGCTTTCTGCGCGGCGCCGCCCAGCCCGGCGTGGCCGAACTGCTGACGGTGACCAACCGCGAGCTGTTCTTCAAAACCCAGGATGATTTCCGCGAGGTGGCGCCCAAGGGGCTGGCCCAGGCCTTTCTGCTGGAGCCCTTTGGCCGCAATACGGCGGCGGCCATCGCCGCGGCGGTGCTTTACGTGCAGGAGCGCCACGGCCCCGAGGCGATGCTGCTGGTGCTGGCGGCCGATCATCTGATCAGCGATCAGCCGGCCTTCGCCCAGGCGGTGGCGCGGGCGGCGGTTCTGGCGCAAGAGGGGCGTCTGGTTACCTTCGGCATCCGTCCCACCGCGCCGGAAACCGGTTACGGCTATATCGAGGCCGAGGGCGAACGGGTGCTGCGCTTTGTGGAAAAGCCCGATGCGGCGCGGGCCCGGACCTTTGTGGACAGCGGGCGGCATCTGTGGAATTCCGGCATGTTCTGTTTCCAGGCCGGGGTGATGCAAGAGGAGATGCGCCGCCATTGCCCGGAGGTGCTGGAGGCGGTGGAACGCTGCCTGGCGGCCTCGCCCCGGCTGACCGGCGCGACGGCCAGCCTGGAACTGCTGCCCGATCTCTTCGAGGCGGTGCCCGATATTTCCATCGATTACGCGGTGATGGAAAAGTCCGGCCGGGTGTCGGTGGTGCCCTGCGACATCGGCTGGAGTGATATCGGCTCGTGGGATGCGCTGACCGCCGAACTGGCCGGGCCCGATGCCGACGGCAACCGCGTGGTGGGCGAAGCGGTGCTGCTGGACGTGAAGAACAGTTTCTTTCAAAGCGAGCATAAGATCGTCGGCGCCATCGGCCTCGAGGATGTGATCGTGGTCGATACCCCGGATGCCCTGCTGGTCACCAGCCGGGCCCGCGCCCAGGAGGTCAAGGGGCTCTATGCCGAGCTGAAGCGCCGCCGGCATCCGTCCTTCCGTCTGCCCAACACCGTGGCCCGGCCCTGGGGCACCTACACCGTGCTGGAAGAGGGCAGCCGCTACAAGATCAAGCGCATCGTGGTCAAGCCGGGGGCCTCCTTAAGCCTGCAATCGCACCATCACCGCAGCGAGCACTGGATCGTGGTCTCAGGCGCGGCGCGGGTGGTGAACGGCGGGCAGGAGATGATGATCGGCCCCAACCAGTCCACCTATATCTCGGCCGGCTGCCGCCATCGCCTGTCCAATCCCGGCGTCATCGATCTGGTGATGATCGAGGTGCAGAGCGGCGAATATCTGGGCGAGGACGATATCGTGCGTTTCGATGACATTTACGGGCGGACACCGGCATGCTGAGCTGTTTCAAATCCTACGATCTGCGCGGCCGTCTGGGCGACGAGCTGAACGAGGATATCGCCTATCGGGTGGGGCGGGCCTATGCCCAGTACCTGTCGGCGCGGCGGGTGGCGGTGGGCGGCGATGTGCGTCCTTCGAGCACGGTGCTGAAGCAGGCCCTGGCCGAAGGCCTGATGGCCGGTGGCGCCGATGTGATCGATCTTGGCATGACCGGCACCGAGGAGGTCTATTTCGCCGCCTTCCACGCCGATGTGGACGGCGGCATCGAGGTGACGGCCAGCCACAATCCGCTGGACTACAACGGCATGAAGTTCGTGCGGCGCGGCGCCCGGCCCATCAGCGGCGACAGCGGCCTGCGTTCCATCCAGGCCCTGGCCGAGGCCAACGATTTCATCATCGTGGCGCGGCCGGGGCGGTTGGAGCAGCGCTCGTTCCGCGCCGACTATATCGCCCATCTCATGGGCTATATCGATCCGGCCCGCTTCCAGGCCCCGCTCACCCTTGTGGTCAATGCCGGCAACGGCGCCGCCGGCCCGGTGCTCGATGCCCTGGAGGCGGCGCTGGGGCAGGCCGGGGTGCCGCTGCGCCTGATCAAGATCCAGCACGAGCCCGACGGCGCCTTTCCCAACGGGATTCCCAATCCGCTGCTGCCGGAACGGCGTCAGGCCACCATCGAGGCGGTGCGCGCCCACGGCGCCGATATGGGCATCGCCTGGGACGGCGATTTCGACCGCTGCTTTCTGTTCGACGATCAGGGCGGTTTCGTCGAGGGCTATTACATCGTCGGCCTGCTGGCCCAGGCCTTTCTGGCCCGCCATCCCGGCGAAAAGATCATCCACGACCCGCGCCTGGTGTGGAACACCATCGATGTGGTGGACAAGGCCGGCGGCGTCGCCGTGCAGTCGAAAACCGGCCATGCCTTCATCAAGGAGCGCATGCGGGCGGAAAACGCCATTTATGGCGGCGAGATGAGCGCCCACCATTATTTCCGCGATTTCGCCTATTGCGACAGCGGCATGATCCCCTGGCTTTTGGTGGCGGAACTGTTATCGGCTTCGGGGCGGCGGCTGTCGGCGCTGCTGCAGGACCGCATCGCCGCCTTTCCCTGCAGCGGCGAGATCAACTACACCGTGGCCGACGCCGCCCGCGCCTGCGACCGCGTGCTGGAACATTACCGCCGGCTGCATCCCCGGGTGGAGCGGGTGGACGGCCTCAGCCTGGACTGCGGCGACTGGCGCCTGAACCTGCGCGCCTCCAACACCGAACCGCTGTTGCGCCTTAATGTGGAAAGCCGGGGCAAGCCCGAACTGGTGGCGGAACGGGTGGCGGAGGTGGAAGCCCTTCTCAAAACGCTGTGATACCGGCCAACCATTGAAGTGACTCGTTGGCCGGTATTCAGCGAGCATTGAGCGAGCGGCCAAGGCGGCGGATGCCGCCGCCCGGCGAGGGACGATACAACCGGTCAATTCATTGGCCGGTTGCTATGAGTTTGAGGCGGGCCTTGAAGCGGCGGTCGGCCTTGATCGCCGCTTCAAGCCGCAGGGCGTCGCCGTGGGACAGCGGCCCTTCCATATGCAGAAGGCGCCAGGGGCCGCGTCCGCGGGTGAAGCGGGCGCCCTGGCCGGCATTGTGCTGCTCAAGGCGGCGGGCCACATCCTTGGCGATGCCGGTGTAGCAGATGCCGGGCGGGTTCAGCAGCACATAGACGAACCAGGGATCGGACATGGCGGGCCTTGAAAAGCGCCGGGCGGAGCCGAAGCTCCGCCCGGCCGCGGGGGTTACGACAGGGCGTCGAGGCGGCCGTCGCGCACCGCCTGCTGATGTGTCCGCACCTGCTCCAGCAGGCCGCCGGGGTCCTTCTGGTTGCCCCAGCGGTCGAAATGCACCAGATCGTCCAGGGGCAGGCGCGGCAGCCAGCCCGCCGTTTCCAGTTCGGGGCGGGGGTGGTAGCCCCGCACCCGGCCCAGGCACAGATAGGCCACCGGCAGCACGCCGGGCGGAATGTTCAAGGCCCGCTGCACCGTGGCATTGTCGAAGATGCTGACCCAACCCAGGCCCAGCCCCTCGGCGCGGGCCGCCAGCCACAGATTCTGCACGGCGCAGACGCTGCTGTAGATATCCATGGTGCGGATATGGGTGCGCCCGATCACCGCCGGGCCGCTGCGCTGGCGGTCGCAGGTGACGCAGATATTCACCGGAGCCTCGAGGATGCCTTCCAGTTTCAGCGAGCGGTAGGTGTCCTGCTTGTCGGGCGGGAACATCAGGGCCGCTTCGTCGTGCGCCTTCAGGAAGGCCTCGTGCACCTGGCGGCGGACACCGGTATCGGTGACGACGAGAAAATTCCACGGCTGCATGAAGCCCACCGAGGGGGCGTGATGCGCCGCGATCAGGATGCGGCTCAGCACCGCCTCGGGGATGGGGTCGGGCAGAAATTCGCCCCGGGTGTCGCGCCGGGTGAGAATGGCGCGGTAAAGGCCCTCGCGCTCGGCGGCGGGCAGGGGGGTGGCGGGTTGAAGCGTGCTCTCGGTATCCATCATCGTTCCCCTGTGATGGAGCCGCCCCGCCCGGCTGTCCATGCCGAGGGGGCCATCTTCGCCCGGCCGGTCTTCTGACTTGGGTTCTCTCCGGTCCGACGCCTTCCCGGCCCGCGAAGGCCAGTGGCATGCTGTCGGACGGTCCCCCTCACAGCGTTGGGCACGTCGCGGGTTTGCACCGCGTTCCCGATTCTCCGCCAGGCTTTCCAGCCGGCGGCACCGGACGAATGGGCCTTTGTAGCCCGTCCGCCGCGGCGGCAACAACGGATATTTGTCAGCTTTCGTCCTCGAGACTCCACTGCGGGCGGGGAAAGTGGCAGGTATAGCCGTGCGGGATGCGCTCCAGATAATCCTGGTGTTCCGGCTCGGCCTCCCAGAACGGCCCGGCGGGGGCCAGTTCGGTCACCACCGGGCCGGGCCAGCGGCCCGAGGCCTCGATGGCGGCGATCACCTCTTCGGCAATGCCTTTCTGGCGGTCGTCGGCATAGAAGATGGCCGAACGGTAGCTGGGGCCGAGATCGTTGCCCTGGCGGTTTTTCGTGGTGGGATCGTGGATCTGGAAGAAGGCCAGCAGCAGTCGGCGGAAGGGCAGCTGCTCGGGGTTGAAGATGATTTCCACGGTTTCGGCATGGCTGCCGTGGTTGCGGTAGGTGGCGTTCTCCACCGTGCCGCCGCTATAGCCGACACGGGTGGCGATCACGCCGGGCAGGCGGCGCAGCAGGGCCTGCATGCCCCAGAAACAGCCGCCGGCCAGCAGGGCCCGTTCCGTCATGGCTTAGTCTCCGTCCACGCGGTCGAGAAAGGCGGCGTAGCCCTCCTCGGCCATGGCCGCGCGCGGCACGAAGCGCAGGGCGGCGGAATTGATGCAGTAGCGCAGGCCGCCACGCTCGCGCGGGCCATCGTCGAACACATGGCCGAGATGGCTGTCGGCCTGGGCCGAGCGCACCTCGGTGCGGATCATGCCGTGGCTGGTATCGGCCATCTCGCGCACATGGGCGGCCTCCACCGGGCGGGTGAAGCTGGGCCAGCCGCAGCCGGACTCGTATTTATCGTCCGAGGAAAACAGCGGCTCGCCCGAGACCACATCCACGTAAAGCCCGGCGGCGCGGGTATGCAGATATTCGCCGCTGCCGGGATGCTCGGTGCCGTTCTGCTGGGTGATGCGGTATTGCTCCGGCGTGAGGCGGGCCAGACTTTCGGGGCTTTTGCGGTAGGAAGACACGAGAGATCCCCTCCAAGAGACAAAGCGTTGTGTTTTTCCCATATATGGCGGTGCGGCGCACGCTCTCCAACAGCTTAAAGCTTTGGGCTATGGCGCTTTATCCCAAGCCTTGGCACACTTCCCTCTTTCGGGGCCGAGCCTCTTTCCTTGGAACAATGTCATGAACCGTCACCAGCGCCGCGCCTCTTCCGTCCAGGCCGGATCACCGGAGGGCGCGGCCCTGTTCGCCGCCGCCCGCGAGGCCTTTCAGGCCGGCCGCGCCGCCGAGGCCGAGGCGGCCCTGGAAAGCCTGCTGGCCCAGGCCCCCGATCATGCCGACGGCTGGAACCTGCGCGGCGTCGCCGCCATCCAGGGCGGGCGGCGCGGCCAGGCCCTGGAGTATTTCCGCCGGGCGGCGGATCTGGCCCCCGCCGCCTCCTATCTCGGCAATCTGGGCAGCTGTCTTTACGAATGCGGCCGGGCCGGCGAGGCCCTGCCCTGGCTGGAACGGGCCGCGGCCCTGGCCCCCGGCAATGCCGGTTTCCAGAACAGCCTGGGCAACGCCCTGGCGGCCCTGGGGCGGACCCTTGAGGCCGAGGCGGCCTATGAGCGGGCCGTGGCCCTGCGCGGCGATTTCTTTCAGGCGCGGGTCAATCTGGCCGATATTCTGCGCAAGGACGGCCGCCTGGAGGCCGCCGAAACCCATCTGGCGGCGGCCCTGGCGGCCCGGCCCGATCTGGCCGAGGCCCGCATCGGCCTGGGGCTGGTGCGGCGCGACCAGGGCCGGCTGCCCGAGGCGCTGGAACAGTTCCGCGCCATCCTGGCCGGGCAGCCCGACTATCTTCTGGCCTGGAAGAATATCGGCCTGGTGCATAGCCAGACCGGTGATTTCCGGCTGGCGGCGGCCTGTTTCGTGCAGTGCCGCACCCTGGCCCCCGACGATGCCGACGCCGACGCCCTGGCCGCCCACTGCCTGCGCGAGATCGGCGAATGGGCCATGGCCGAAACCTGTTACCGCGCCGCCCTGGCCCGCCAGCCCGGCCAGCCCGATCTTTGCATCGATCTGGCCTATGTGCTGACCTCGGCGGGCAAGGGGGCCGAGGCGGTGGCGCTGCTGGACGGCCTGGCGCTGCCCGATGATCCCCGCCGGCTGTTCTTTCTGGGGGCGGCCTGGGCCAGCCTGGGCGAAACCGCCCGCGCCGCCGCCTGCTACCGCGCCGTGCTGGACATCGATCCCGATTACCCCGCCGCTCTCAACAATCTGGGCAACGCCCTGCGCGAACTGGGCGACGTGTCCGAGTCGGAAAGGCTGCTGCGCCGCGCCGTGGCCCTGGAGCCCGATAACGCCGATCTGCATCAGAATCTGGGCATGACCCTGTTGGCGCAAGGCGCGCCGGCCGAAGGCTGGGCCGAATACGAGTGGCGCCTGAAAACCCGGGCCATGGCCGGCGAATGGCCCGATGATCCGGCGCCGCGCTGGCAGGGCGAGGCAGCCCCCGGCAAAACCCTGCTGGTGCGGGCCGAGCAGGGCTTCGGCGACAGCCTGCAATTCTGCCGCTTCGCGCCCCTGGCCGCCGAACGCGGCCTTTCGGTGCTGCTGCAGGTGCCGGCGCCGCTGGTGCGGCTCCTGGGTTCGCTGGAGGGCGCCGCCGGGGTGCTGGGGCCGGAAGAAACGCCGCCGGCGGTGGATTACGTCTGCCCCATGCTGAGCCTGCCGTACACCCTGGCCCGGCCGCTGCCGCCGGCGCCGGCGGCCTATCTGTCGCCCGCTCCGGCCCTGGCGGCGCGCTGGCGCCGCC
>JAJZGK010000328.1 GCA_021798485.1 Pseudomonadota bacterium | reverse complement strand
CCCCCGAAAGCGCCCGCTGCTGGCGCGGCGTCATCTCGGCGCAGGCCGACAGCCCCAGGGCCAGCAGCAGAACGACGGGAAGAAGACGTGCGGTTTTCATGGGACCTGTCCTTCGTATGGTCAAACTCAACGATAGGACAAAGCCTAAGCCCGCCGCCGGGGATCGCGGGGTGAGAAGGCTGTGATAAAGCTGTGACCGCGGGGCCTATCCGAAGAACCGCGGCAGGGTGACCGTCACCTCCAGGCCGCCGCCCGCCGCCCGCCGGGCGCTGGCGCCGCCGCCCATGGCCTCGGCATTGCGCCGCACCAGCCACAGGCCCAGGCCGTAATGCGCGCCGCCGTCCTGATCGGGGCGGCGCGACACATGCCGCCCGAAGATCCGCTCCAGCTGATCCGCCGCCACGCCCGGCCCTTGATCGCGCACCCGCAGGTGGAGCCGGTCCCGCTCGGCCTCCAGGCTCAGGGTCAGGCCTGATCCCGCCGGCGCGAAATCCAGGGCGTTGTCGAGCAGGTTCTCGACGATGGTTTCCAGCATCTCCTCGCTGCCGGCCACGACAAGGCCGGGGGCCAGCGCCAGGTCCAGCCGCAGCCCGCGCTCGTCCGCCAGCCGGGCATAGCCCTGCCCCAGGCGCCGCAGCAGCGCCGACAGCGCCACCGGCTGGCGCGGGCAATCGATCAGCCCGGCGATGGCTTCGTCGATGCGCCGGGCCACCGATACCAGCTGATCCAGGCGCTCCACCGACTGGCCGATCACCTCCAGGCTGCGGCGGGCCCGGTTGTCCGCCTCGGGCACGGCCCGGCGCAGCGGCTCCAGCGACTGACTGATCACCGCCAGCGGCCCCTTCAGGGCATGGGCGTTTTCCTCGGCCGCCTGGCGCAGCAGCGTTTCCGAGCGCGACAGCGCCCCCACCATGGCATCGAGCCCGGCGGCCACCTCGGCCAGTTCGGGGATGCGGTTGCCCTCGGCGAAGGACGGCGCCGGTTTGCGCCCCATGCCCTGGGCCACCTTGCGGAAGCGTTGCAGATTGCGCCAGGCGTCGATGAAGATCGACAGCACCAGCACCGCCATCAGCAGATAGATCGAGGCCGCCGCCCGGATCTCGGGCGAGCGCCAGAAGGGCCGGCCGATCAGCCGTTCGGGCAGGCTGCCGGTGGGCTGGGCCGCCAGCACCACCCAGCAGCCGCGCGGCGTGGCGTGCGGCGCCAGATAGGTCAGCAGATCCTGCCCCTGGGCCCCGCTCCCGGCGGGCAGGCGCAAGGCCAGCGGGCTTTGCCCCTGGCAGGTGGCCGCCAGGGGCGCCAGCACGCCGCTGGCCGCCAGCCGCGCCAGGGCCGCCGGTCCCTCCGCCGGTCCGCGTTCCGGCGCCGAGGCCACCAGAAGAAAGGCGCCATCCCGCGCCGCCGCCGGGCGGAACAGCAGTTTCAGCGACAGGCCGCCCGCCGCCAGCCGGGCCACGGCGCCGGACAGCGCCGGCGCCGTGCGCGGCGAAAAGCGGTCCAGCAGCGGAAACAGCGCCTCGCCGGCCAGCCGCCCCTGCTCCTGAATGAGATGCAGCAGCAGATCGCCGCGCTGGCGGTCGGCCAGACGCACCTGCTGGGCGATGAGCAGCGGCACCACGGCGAAGATCAGCGCCGCCGCCGCCAGTTTGAAGGCGAACGAGCGCAGCGCCGCCTTAACAAGCTTTCGGGTGATCCACCTGCCAGACATAGCCGAACCCCGGATAGTTGCCGATCTGATCGAAGGCCGGATCGACCTGACGGAATTTTTCGCGGATGCGCTTGATGGCGGCGCGCACATTGGTGCGGTAGCCGTCCTCGCCGGCCCCGGCGTGAAATCCCTTGCCGCGCCCGGCATCGTAAAGATCGCGGTAGCTGATGTCGCGTCCGGGGCGGGCGGCCAGCGCCGCCACCATGGCGAATTCGCCCACCGTCAGTTCCAGCGGCCGTCCCCGCCAGGCGGCGCGGCGGCTGTCGTGATCCAGGGTCAGGCCTTCCGGCGGCGGCGGCGCGGCGGGCGGCGGATCGCGCCGCCCCAGGCTGAGGGCGATGCGCTTTTCCAGAATGGCGAAGCTGCGCGATTTTTCCACAAAATCCACGGCGCCGCCCTGCAGGGCCGCCTCCTCGAAGATCTGATCGCTCAGCACGGTGAGGAAAATCACCGGACAGGGAAGGGCGCCATCGCGCAGGCGGCGCAGCACCTCGATGCCGTTCAGGCCCGGCATCTTCCAGTCCAGCAGCACCAGCGCCGGGCGCAGACCGGCGGCGACGGCGGCGAGAAACCGCTCGCCGTCGGGCCATTCGCTCACGCCGTAGCCGGCGTCGGCCAGATTGCCGCCCAGGGTTTCGCGGAACAGGGCATCGTCGTCCACCAGGGCGATCAGCGGCGGCGCCTCAGCGGACATGCCGTCCGCCCGCCGCCCGCAGCCGCCGCCAGCAGCTTTTGCGGCGGCCATGCTCGAAATCATAGCTGGCCACCCGCAAGGCGCCGCCCTCCACCTCGGGATAAAAGATCAGGGCCAGCACGCAGTGGCCCCGGCGATAGCGCCACAGGCGGCCCATATCGCGCGCCTGCGTCAGGCCCGGCCGCCCCAGCAGGGC
>JAJZGK010000088.1 GCA_021798485.1 Pseudomonadota bacterium | reverse complement strand
GGAGGGCCTCGGCGCGGCGCTCTCCCCGTGCCCGCTCCTCGGCCAGGGCGCGGTCGGCGCGCCGCCGCAGCCGCCGCGTCAGCGCCGCGGTCCAGGCCAGGGCCAGCGTCAGGGCGATGAACGCCTCTGTGGTGCCGCTCACGGTCATGGGGCGCTCATCGCCAAGAGAGGAGGCTGTGGGCCAAGGGAAGAGACAGGGGGGCGATCTTTCCAGGAATGAGACAACGAAACCACGGAAGAAGGAGGTAGCATATCGGAGTATTTAGTAAAATACCCAATGAATTTCAGAGGCTTCCGGGAACTACGCCATCACAGGCCCTCCAGGGCCTGCGCCGAGGCCCGGGCCAGCTCCAAAAGGCGCTCGGCGTCGGCGCGGCTGCTTTCGCCGGCCTTGCAGGCCCGTTCCACCGCCTGGGCCAGTTCGCCCAGGGCCTGGCAGCCGAAATTGGCGGCCACGCCGGCCAGGCGATGGGCGCATTTTCCCAGCTGTTCCCTATCGTCGTCGCGCCAATGGGCTTCCAGCTCGGGCAGGCTGTCGCGGATCGAGGCGGCGGCGGTGAGGAACAGATCCTCCAGGGTATCGGGCGCGATGGCGTCGCGCAGCAGGCCGATGCGGGTCTGATCCAGCAGGGCGGCGTGGTGCGGCGCCGCCGTCTCGGCGGCATAGGGGGCCTGCTGGTTGTCGTTGACGCTGGGCGCGGTTTTGAAGAAGGGAGCCAGGGCCTCTTCCAGGTCGCCCAGGCGGATCGGCTTGTGGATGATGGCGTTGATGCCGGCCTCCATATAGCTTTCCACCTCGTCATGGGTGAAGTTGGCGGTCACCGCCAGAATGGGCATGGAGGCGCGGCGGCGGTCGGGCAGGGAGCGGATCAGCCGGGTGGCCTCCACCCCGTCCATGCCGGGCATGCGGATATCCATCAAGACCACGTCGAAATCGCCGTTCTGCACCTCGGCCACCGCCTGGGCGCCGTCCGAGCAGGTGCGCACGGCATGGCCGGCATGCTCCAGAAAGGCCTGTGCCACCTTGCGGTTCACGGCGTTGTCCTCCACCACCAGAACATGCAGGGGGGGCAGGGGGTCTTCCTCGGGTTCCTGGATGTAATGCAGGGCCGGCCAGGCGATGGAGCCCTGGGCGCCGTGCTCCAGCAGCGAGCGCAGGCGGGCCGGTTCAAGATCCTCCTGGTCGGGGCGGAACAGGCACAGGGCGGCCAGCGGCGCCCCGCCGGCGGTGAGCGGCACGCAAAGATAGCCGCCGCCCGAGATCAGGGCGCCCGCCAGGGCCTGATCCAGCAGCCGCTGCGGAAACGGATGCGGCGAGGCGTGGCCGACCCGGCTGTGATGGGCGGCAATCACCCCAGGTTGTATCAGGATAATGCCGTCGGCCGCGTTCACCTCCTCCGCAATGTGGCGCAGCAGAGCCGACAGGTAGCCGTCGAGAAACAGGCTGGCGGAGGGGATCATGGGGGAATTCGCTCTTCACACGACGTCTGGATTTCACTCATACCGACGCTACAGCGAATTGCCTATGACTTCAATCGTCTCGGAAGGATACCCGCGTAGGTTTTAGATACTTTCGCATTGAATCCACTGCGCGGCCGGGAGAGGGCATGCCGGGCGTGGGGGTTTTCCAATATCTCGTATCTGCGGACGGTAATTTATCAACTTATTGATGTTATTATGAAATTAGTTATAGAGAGGGGATGTTAAAAATTTGATTTTTCCATTGAGAGGAGTTTCGACGTAAGATTTAATACTGAAGCGTGGAGGTGGCGATTCGCCAAGGACTGGTGGCGGAGCGCGCCGGATCTGTGATGATGCCGTGACAGAAGCCGGGGAAGGGGCGTTTCTTGCGCGCGGCAGGGACGTAGCGAATGCTGATGGGTTGTATGTTGCTGGTGCCGGCGGGGCCGGAACGGCTTCCGTCTGCGGAGGGGCGCCGGTGACGAAACGCTATCTCGACATGGATGTCCATGCGGCGGCGCTGCGGCGCCTCGACTTCGTGTTCGAGCATTTTTCCCGGGTTTACGTGTCGTTTTCCGGCGGCAAGGATTCCACCGTGCTGCTGCATCTGGCCCTGGAGGCGGCGGCCCGCAGGGGGCGGCTGCCGCTGGATGTGCTGTTCATCGATCTTGAGGCGCAGTATCAGGAAACCATCCGCCATGTCACGGCCATGCTGGGCCGCGCCGATGTGCGGCCGCACTGGATCTGCCTGCCCATTCATCTGCGCAACGCCGTCAGCGGCATGGCCCCCCACTGGCTCTGCTGGGACGAGGCGGCGCAGCGGCGCTGGGTGCGGCCCCTGCCGTCGGCGCCGGGGGTGATCGCCGATGCGGCGCTGCTGCCCTTTTTCCGCCGCGGCATGGAGTTCGAGGAGTTCACCCCCACCTTCGCCGAATGGTTTTCCAACGGCGAGCCCACCGCCTGCCTGGTGGGGATCCGCGCCCAGGAATCCCTCAACCGCTGGCGCACTATCCGCAACCGCCGCAAAACCACCTTCGGCGGCATGCCCTGGACCACCCGCCTGGGGCCCCGCTCCAACGTCTTCAACGCCTATCCGCTGTACGACTGGACGGTGGAGGATGTGTGGACCGCCACCGGACGCTCCGGCTGGTCTTACAACCATATCTACGATCTGATGCAGGCCGCCGGGGTGCCGCTGTCGTCGCAGCGCATCTGCCAGCCTTACGGCGACGATCAGCGCCGCAGCCTGTGGCTATACCAGATCCTGGAGCCCGAGGTCTGGAGCCGGGTGGTGGCGCGGGTGGCCGGCGCCAATTACGGCGCCCTCTACAGCGGCGCGCGCATCCTGGGCAATCATGGCGTCGATCTGCCGGCGGGTCATAGCTGGAAATCCTACACCAAGCTGCTGCTGCGCTCGTTGCCGCCCATGGCCGAATATCATTACCGCGGCAAGTTCCTGACCTTTCTGCTGTGGTGGCGGCGGCACCGCCGCCAGTTCGGGGTGGCGGGCGTGGCCGATGCCGGCATCCGCGACCCGGAGCGCGGCCACAACATTCCCAGCTGGGAGCGGCTGGCCAGGGTGATCATCCGCAATGACTGGTGGTGTTTCGAACTGAAGTTCGCCGCCACCCAGAACGAGTACGACTGGCAGACGGCGGCGCGGAGCGGCCAGTATCTGCCCCGGGGGCAAAGGCGCCGCCATGGAACTTGACTATCTGCTGCTCGATCCCGCCCTGCGCGGCGACCGCGACCGCCTGTTCACCCTGATCGGGCCGCTGTTCGCCAGCCGCCGCGTGCGGCGCGAAATGCCCTACATGCATCACGAGGAGGGATATGTGTGGAGCGTGGCGGTGACGCCGCTGGGCGAGGCGGCGGCCATGGGCAGCGTTGATGTGCGGCAGGGGGTGGCCACCCTGCGCAATCTTTATGTGGCGCCCGCCTGGCGCGGCTGCGGGGTGGGGCGGCATCTCACCGATCTGCTGTTCGGCCATGCCTGCGGGCATGGGGCGCGCTGGATGCGCGCCGTGGCCTCGCCCAGGGCCGTCGGCGTGTTCGAGCGGCGCGGCTTCTACCGGGTTTCGGCGCGCGGGCAATATGTGACGATGGAGTTGGCGTTATGAACGACCTTTTGGTCGAAAACCTGCTGAATACGGTGCGCATCCTGCTGGAGCAGATGGCGGCGGAGCCGCTGGCCAAGCGGGTCGAGGTGCTGAACGCCCTGCGCCGTCTGATGCACGCGCACAGCCCCTTCCAGGACGAGCCGGTGGACTGCGTGCAGTGGGTGCCGGCCCACATGGTGCGCGCCAACGACTATAATCCCAACGGCGTGGCGCCGCCGGAAATGCGGCTTTTGCGCCTGTCGGTGATGGCCGACGGCTACACCCAGCCCATCGTGGTGATGGCCGATGCGCAGGATCAGGAGGCCATGGTCATCGTCGATGGGTTTCACCGCAGCCGGGTGGGCAAGGAAAGCCTGCCGATCCGGCGGCGTCTGCACGGCTATCTGCCGGTGACCAGCATCCGCCCGGAGCGGACCGGCCTGGGCGACCGCATGGCCGCCACCATCCGCCACAACCGGGCGCGCGGCCTGCACGCCGTCAAACCCTTGAGCGCCGTGGTGGCCGAACTGGCCGCGCAGGGCTGGACGGACCAGCGCATCGCCAAGGAGCTGGGCATGGACGCCGACGAGGTGCTGCGCCTGAAGCAGATCACCGGGCTGGCCGAACTGTTCCGCGACCGCGCCTTCAGCCGGGCCTGGGAGTGATGCCGATGAACGGCATGAGTTAAAGTTCCGTGTCAATCGCCTGCGTTCGTTGACTTGACGCGCCCTCTTCGGGGATTCTCTGGCGCGGATACTCCTGCCGCCGGGTGCGGTGCGCCGGTGTCCACCCCGATATCCTTTGATCGATTGGCCGGTCATGATCGACGTGCAGTTTCCGGACGCCACCAGACCGGAGAGCCCCGCTCCCAGGCAGGCAAGCGCCCTGTCCGGCGCTATGGATGGGGCGCCGTTCGATCTTGCCGATGGCGCTCTTGATTTCGCCTTTCAGCCCATTGTCAACGGCTCCAATGGGCAAAGCGTCGGCTACGAGGCGCTGCTGCGCCATCAGCAGAGCCTGGGATTCGAGGATCCGCGCGATTTTTTCGATTATTGCCACGGCCAGGGCCTTCTGGAGGCGGTGCAGCTGCGGCTGTGGGCCAAGGCGGTGGCGCGGTTCGCCGAACTGCCGCGCGGGCGGGGCTGCCGCCTGTTTCTCAATCTGGATGCGCGCGGCCTGCCGGCGGCCGAGCGGCTGGCCGGGCATCTGAAGGCGCTGCTGGCCCGGCACGAGGTGACGGACAGCGCCGTCACCCTGGAGCTGTGTCTGCCGCCGGGCGGCGCGGCCCTCGACGACGCGGCGGTGCGCTGGCTGCGCGTTCTGCGCCGCCAGGGCTGGAAACTGGCGCTGGACCGCTACGGCGCCCCGGCGGTGGGAAACCGCCTGCTGCACCAGGTGGAGCCCGATCTTTTGAAGGTGGACAGCTACTTCGTGCAAGGGGTGGGCGCCGATAACCGCAAGAAGCTGATCCTGTCGCACATGGTGGCCGTGGCCCATATGCTGGGCATGGCGGTGGTGGCGGTGGGCGTGGAAAACGAGCTGGATTTTCTCACCTGCCGTGAAATCGGCTGCGATCTGATGCAGGGCTTCATGATCGAGCCGCCGCGTCTTGATCTGACCGGCATGCCGCCGGGCTATGCCCATATCGAAAGCCTGGCCCGGCACGACCGCCGCGGCCGCGGCATGGACCGCAAGCTGATCCTGGATCAGCTGGAGCGCATTCCCGCCCTGCCCATCGACGCCGAGGTGACGGCGGTGTTCGAGCGGCTGCGCAGCGACACCCGCCAGACCTTCGTGCCCATCGTCGATCTGCTGGGGCAGCCGCTGGGCATCGTGCGCGAGGCCAATATCAAGAACTACGCCTATTCCCCTTTCGGCAAGGATCTGATCTCCAACAAGGGATTGGGCCGCAAACTGCGCGATTTCATCGTGCGGCTGCCCATCGCCGATATCCACATGCCGGTGGAAAACATCATGTCGATCTATTCCGGCGAGGAAGAGGCGGAAGGGCTGATGCTGGTGGAGGACATGCGCTATGTGGGCTTCTTTTCGGCCCGCTCCATCATCCGCGTCATCAACGAGAAGAATCTGGCTCAGGCCCGCGATCAGAATCCCTTGAGCAAGCTGCCCGGCAATGCCTCCATCAACCAGTTCGTCAATGCCGCCCTGCAGGAGGCCGATCAGGGCTGCGTGTTCGCCTATGTGGATTTCGATAATTTCAAACCCTTCAACGATAAATACGGCTTCCGCCTGGGCGACCGCGCCATTCTGCTGTTCGCCGAGCTGATGCAAAAGCAGGTGCCGCCCGGGCATTTCCTGGGGCATATCGGCGGCGATGACTTCTTTATCGGCCTCAAGGGCATGGCGCTGGACCAGGCCGAGCCGCTGATGGCCGGGCTTTTGGGGCATTTCCGCCACGACGCCGAAAGCTTTTACGACCCGGCCGACCGCGCCGCCGGGTTCATCGTCTCCACCGACCGCGACGGCAACGCCAAGCGCTTTCCCCTGCTGACCGCCAGCGCCGCCCTGGTGGAGGCGCCGCCCCGCCATGCCCCCTGCACGGTGGACGAGATCAGCGCCCGCATCGCCCTTTTGAAGAAACCGGCCAAACAATCCCCGGCCAAACTGGCCTCGGCCAGCCTGTAGCCTTCGCCAAAGGGCGGTGGCCTACCACCAAGGGATCATGGGCGGCGGAAAGGCCGCCTGTTATTCTTTCGGAGATGCCCTTGGCTTTCCGCTCCGGAAGGTGCCGTATGTCCCAGCACCCCTCTTTCGGCTCATTTCCGCCCGGCGACGGGGACGGCGGCGGCACCGCCCCGGTGCTGCTGGTGGACGACGATCCCAACAGCCTGTTGTCGCTGTCGCGCCGCTGGCGCGGCCGGTTTCAGCTTGTCACGGCGGACAGCGGCGCCGCCGCGGTGGCGGCGGTGGAAGAGGGGCTGCGCCAGGGGCGGCCCTTCGCCGCCGTGCTGTGCGACATGCATATGCCGGGCCTGAACGGCCTCGATACCCTGGCCCGGATCCGCGCCCTTTCGCCCGATACCGTGCCGGTGATGCTGACGGGCGATTCCGATCAGCAGACGGCGGTGGCGGCCATCAATCAGGGCAATATCTTCCGGTTTTATACCAAGCCCGCCGATCCGGCCCTGCTGGAGGCGGGCCTGACGGCGGCGCTGCGCCAGAACCGGCTGCTGCGGGCCGAGCGGTGTCTGGCCGAAAACGAGGCGCGGCGGCGCCTGGCCCTGGGGCGGATGGCCGCCGCCTTCGCGCACGAGATCAGCACACCCATCGGTGTGGCCCTGTCGGCGGTTTCCGACGAAATGCGCGGCCTGATGCGCCTTGGTGCCCAGCTCGCCGAGGGCGGGGTCGATCAGGGCGCCCTGGGCGCCGAACTGCGGGCCCTTGGCCGCTCGGGGCAATTGGCCCTGGCCCACCTGAACCGCTGCGCCGACATGGCGGCGCGCTTCAGACGGGCTTTCGCCGATCAGGACCAGGATCCGGTTCTGGTATACGATCTGGCCGAGGTGATCGAGGCGGTGCGCGCCGGCCTGCGGGCCCAGTTCAAGGATCTGCCCGTCAGGCAGGAGATCGACTGTCCGCCCGGCCTTCTGATCAAGGGAACGCCCGGCCCCATCGAGCAGGTTCTGACCAATCTGATGCTGAACGCGCTCAAGCACGGCTTTGCCGGGGGCAGCCGGGCCGGAACCCTGCGTCTTGCGGTCGAACGCCGGGACCCCGGGCGGCTGCGGCTGCTGTTTTCCGACGATGGCGCCGGCATGCCGCCCGAGGATGCCGCCCGCGTCTTCGAACCCTTTTTCACCACGGCGCGGGGAGGCAGCGGCGGCGGGCTGGGGCTGTTCCTGTGCTACAATCTGGTGTCGGCCGGTCTGGGCGGCAGCATTTCGTGCGACAGCGCTCCCGGCCTGGGCACCCGCTTCCTGATCGAATTTCCCATCACTTTGGCGGCGGATACGCAGGAGGGTGGAGACGGCCTCCAGCCGAAAGGATAGGATTTTCAGCCCATTGATGGGGGGCGGCGGCGGGGGCGGCGGTGTAAGCTTTTTATCTCCTGTTTTTTTAAGGGCACCTGGCGGCATGGAAGGCGTTGCGATGACCCTGCATCTTGGCACAAAGCCGGCCACGGCATCAGGAGGCCGGCCATGCTGCGCATAGCCTTCGTGGATGACGAGCCCAATGTCCTGAAAGGCATTTCGCGGGCCCTGATGTCCATGCGCGGCGCGTGGGAGATGGTGTTTTGCGGCTCCGGCGCCGAGGCTTTGGCGCAGATGCGCGAAAAACCCTTCGATATCGTGGTGACCGACATGCGCATGCCGGAGATGGACGGGGCCGAGCTGCTGAGCCGGGTGCGCGCCCTTTCCCCCGCCACCGTGCGCATCATTCTTTCGGGCTATGCCGAGTCCGACGCCATTTTGCGCACGGTGGGGCCGGCGCACATCTATCTGGCCAAACCCTGCTCGGCCGAAGCCTTGCGCCAGGCGGTGCTGCGGCAGATCGCGCTGCGGGCCCTGCTGGAAGATCCGGCCTTGCGGGCCTTGCTGGCGGGCCTGGGCAACCTGCCCAGCCTGCCCGATGTGTACGCCCGCCTGCAAGAGGAGCTGATATCGGCCAACAGTTCGCCGCGCGGCATTGCCGCCATCGTGGCCGAGGATGTGGCGATGACCGCCGAATTGATGCGGATCGCCAATTCGGCCTTCTTCGCGGCCAGCGGCCATGTCACCTCGCTGCTGAGCGCGGTCAGCCTGCTGGGGGTGGAGGTGATCCAGACCCTGGTGCTGCGCATCGGCGTGTTCCGCCAGTTCAGCGGCAAGCCCGAGCAGGCGCAGGTTCTGGAGGGGATGACCCGGCACAGCCTGATCGCTGCCGAGATCGCCCAGCATATCGTGGTGATGGAAGGCGGCGACGATGCCACGGCCAAAAGCGCCCGCATTGCCGGCATGCTGTCGGATATCGGCCGCATCGTGCTGTTCGATGCCTATCCCCAGCGCTACCGCGCCCTGATGGCCGACGGCGGCGGCCTGCCGCTCCACCTGCGGGAGCAGCAGGCCTTCGGCGCCGCCGGCACCCTGATCGGGGCCTATCTTCTGGGGTTGTGGGGCTTTTCCGATCAGATCGTCGAGGCCGTGGCGCATTGCCAAACGCCCTCGGCCTGCCCCGGCCGCGATAATCTGGTGCTGACGGCCCTGCATGGCGCCTTCGCCCTGGGGCCGCCCTTTTCCCTGAACGGCGGGGAGGGCGGGCTGGTGATGTGCCCGCTGGACCAGGACTATCTGAACGCCACCGGCTGCGCGCCGCACCTGCGGCATTGGCGCGACGTGCTGGCGCCTTAAGGGTTTAGGGTCAGCGCAGTCCGGCGAAGGCGCGAAAGGCCTCGGCGGGCAGCGGGCGGCTGAACAGGTAGCCTTGCGCGGTATGGCAGCCCAGATCCCGCAGATAGTCGAGCTGGGCCTCTTCCTCCACCCCTTCGGCGATCACGGTCAGCGACAGGCTTTTGGCCATGGCGATGATGGCGCGCACCAGTTCGCGGTCGCTGTTGTCGGTCATGAGATCGCGCACGAAGGCGCGGTCGATCTTCAGGGTGTGGAAGGGAAAGCGCTTCAGATAGCTGAGCGAGGAGTAGCCGGTGCCGAAATCGTCCAGCGACAGATGCACGCCGAGATCGGCGATGTCCTTCAGGATGCGGGCGGTGTCCTCGCCGTCTTCCATCAGCACGCTCTCGGTGATTTCCAGCTCCAGACGGTCGGGGGGCAGGCCGCTCTGCTCCAGGGCCTCGCGCAGGTGATCGGGAAAGCCCGGATGATGCAGCTGGCGCGACGAGGTGTTGACGGCGATCAGCAGATCCCGCCCCTGGGCCCGCCAGGCCTGGGCTTCGCAGCAGGCCTGGCGCAGCACCCAGCGGCCGATGGGCACGATCTGACCGGTTTCCTCGGCCAGGGGGATGAAGCGGTCGGGCATCACCAGGCCGCCCAGGGCGGTGTTCTGCCAGCGCAGCAGCGCCTCGGCGCCGCACAGGGAGCGGCCGGCGATATCCTGCAGCGGCTGAAAGGTCAGGAACAGTTCCGAACGGTCCAGGGCGTGGCGCAGCTGGCTGTCCACCTCCAGCCACTGGGCGGCGGTGCGGTTCATGCCCGGCCGGAAGAAGTTGTAGCGGTTGCGCCCGCCTTCCTTGGCCCGGGTCATGGCGGCGGCGGCCGATTTCAGCAGCGGTTCCGGCTCGGTGCCGTCTTCCGGCGCCACCGCCACGCCGATGCTGACCGAAAGGTAAAGCTCGGTGCCGTCCACCAGGAAGGGCTGGGTGAAATGGCCGAGAATGCGCTCGGCCACCATTTCCGCCCGCTCGTCGTTTTCGGCGCCGTGCAAAATCACCAGAAATTCATCGTTGCCGAGGCGGGCGGTGGTGTGCAGGGGGTCGCAGCAGGAGGCCAGCCGCCGCGCCGCCTCCACCAGAACCTTATCGCCGGCCCGCTGGCCGAGGCTTTCGTTGATCATCTTGAAGTGGTCGAGATCCACCAGCAGCACGGCCAGACGGCGGTCCTCGACGCCACTCTGTTTCAGGGCCTGGCTCAGGCGGTCGAAGGCCAGCAGACGGTTGGGCAGGCCGGTCAGCTGATCGAAATTGGCCTGGCGCAGCAGCCGTTCCTCGAACTGCTTGCGAAAGGAGATATCCTCGCCGATTCCCACCATATGGGTGATCTCGCCATCGGCGGCGCGCAAGGGGGAAATGCGCATCTGGCTCCAGAAATGCTCGCCGTTCTTGCGCCGGTTGTAAAGTTCGCCCTGCCAGCTTTCGCCCGAAAGCAGGGTGTCCCACATTTCCTGGAACAGCGAGGCCGGCATATAGCCCGAGCGCAGCAGGTTCGGGGTTTGGCCGATCACCTCCTCGGCGCTGTAGCCGGTGGTGACGCAGAAGCTTTGATTGACATAGTCGATCACCCCGGCGCGATCGGTGATGATCACCATGGAGGCGCTTTGCTCCACCGCCAGCGACAGCTTGCCCAGGGTGTTCTCGGCCTCTTCGCGGCGGCGCTGATTGGCCAGGGCGGCCAGCAGCAGCCCGCAGGAGGTGAAAAGCGGCGCCAGTTCGGCCAGGGCGGCGGCGGGATAGCCCTCGGGGTTGCCGTCCAGCACCAGCACCGCCACCAGATCGCCGCCGCCGAACAGCGGCATGGCCACACGGCTGCCGGTTGTGGCCGGCTGGCGGCTGTCCAGGGCCTGTCCGATCAGCGGATCGCCGGGGATGGCCATCAGTCCGGCGCGGTAGATCGTCCGTGCCGGGGTGTTTTCCCCGCCTTCCACCTCCAGCAGCTGGCCGCCCTGGCTGTCCGAAACGGCAAGGGCGGTGTTCAAAAGATGCCGGCACAGGGCCTCGGCATCGGTTTTGCGGATGAACTGCTCGTGCAGATCGTTAAGCGCCTGCAGCATGTGGTTCTTGCGGCGCAGGGCGGCCTCGGCGGTTTTGCGGCGGGTAATGTCCACCATGGCCACCATCAGGGCGTTGCGGCCGTGGAAGGCGATGCCGCGGGCGTTGAGGCAGGCGGTGCGGATTTCGCCGCCGGGAGCCCAGTAGCGCGCCTCCAGATCCTCATCGCCGCCGCCCAGCCGGGGCAGGGGCGGCTCCTGATCGCGGCAGAAACTGATTTCGGCGGGGCCGTCGCCCGCATGGCCGGTCAGGCGGGCCACGGAGCGGTTGGCGTAAAACACCTGACCATCCTGCGCATCCACCACGAACAGCGGCACCGGCAGGCTTTCGATCAGGTCGCGCAGCTCGGTTTCGCCGCGGATGGCGGTTTCGGCGCGGCCCTCCTGCTGGCGGATGGCCAGCCGCGTCAGGCCGTAAACCACGGCGCCGCTCACCAGCACGAACAGCACACCCTTGGAGCTGGCGATGGCGGTGGCAAGATCGCCGTGCGACGACAGCAGGGGCTTCAGCAGCCAGTCGGTGGAAACGACCCACAGGATGCCCAGGCCAA
>JAJZGK010000003.1 GCA_021798485.1 Pseudomonadota bacterium | reverse complement strand
GCGCCCGCGCGAGCGTTCGCGCGCAAGCCAAGCTGGCGGTACGCCAGCGCCCGGCGAGTGAGGGACGCCCATCAAACAGGGCAATCGGCTTCACCCGATTGCCCTGAAGGGGCGAGGCCAGAGGGTCTTTTCCGGGGTCGGCATCTTGCCGCCGCGCCCGTGGGCCGCTACCTTGGAGCGGCGTTCTGTCATCTGCGGTGCGGGAGGGGCCCCATGGGCAAGGGACAAGAGGTTCTGGACCGCCGGGTCTACGGCGCGGGCGAGGTGATTTTCAAGGAAGGCGAGGTGGGGCGGCGCTGCGCCTATCTGGTGCAGTCCGGCAAGGTGGAGATCAGCAAAACCTCCGGCCAGGGCGAGGTGACCATTCTCGGTCATATCACCGAGGGCGGCATTTTCGGCGAAATGGCCCTGATCGACAATCACACCCGCATGGCCATGGCCCGGGCCCTTGAACCCACCGCGGTGGTGATCATCACCGAGGCGGTGTTCGAGGACAAGCTGCGCAAGGCCGATCCCTTCATCCGGGCGCTGCTCAACATTTTCGTGCGCAATATCCGCGAGACCACGCAGCGCCTGGTCAATCGCCCCTGATGCCGCCACCCTTTGCGCCGGGCCTCACGGCGCAAAAGGCGGGGGGGGATTACAGCGTCGAGAAGGTGCCGTCCTCTTCGTTCAGGCGCTGCAGTTCGGCGGTTTCCACCTCGAAATAAAGGCCGTGCAGGCGCAGGCTGCCGTCTTTCAGCGCCGTCTGGATCCAGGGGAAGGAGCGCAGGTTGGCCAGCGAGGTCTTCAGGATTTCATGTTCGCACAGGCGCTGCAGCACCGCCGGCGGCTGATCGCCGGCGGTGCGGACGATATGGTCGCGGGCGGGTTCGGCGATGCGCATCCAGGGGCCGATGAAATCGCCTTCGTGCGCCCCCATCAGGGCGCGGATGCCGCCGCAGCGGGCATGGCCCATCACCACGATATGCGGCACCTTCAGGGCCCGCACCGCGAATTCGATGGCGGCGCTGGTGGAGTGGTGATTGTCGTCGGGCGAATAGGGCGGCACCAGATTGGCCACGTTGCGCAGCGAGAAGATCTCGCCGGGGGCGGCGTTGAAGATCAGGCCGGGATCAACGCGGGAATCGCAGCAGGAAATCACCATGGCCTTGGGCGATTGGCCCTGGGCCAGTTCCTTGAAAATCTCGCGGTTATGCGGGAAATATCCAGTGCGGAACTGACGGTAGCCTTCGAGCAAGCTGTCCATGATGGTCTCCTGGTTGGGGCATGGGCGTCGGTGCCGCCCGGGCCGGATTCCTGCTCCGGTTCAAAGGGCGCCGGAGTTGCGTATATCAACGATTGCCGCTTTGGGCAACCCGGTCCATATCCCTGACCCATTTTCGGCATCGGGGCAAGAGAAGAGGCGGGGGGCATGGCAGGGCTGCGGACAAGCGGAAAAACCGCGCCAGTATCCGGGGCGGCTCGTTCATAACGATGCTCCGCCGGCGATTGCCGGAAGGGAAAAAGGGGTTTTTCCCGCAACCATGGCGGAGGGGTGTTTTATTCGGGGAATATTCCGCCGCGCCGCCGCCGTCAGGGCGAGGACGGAATGGCGGCCACCGGCACCTGATAGACCTCGATGCCGGTGGGCTGGGTGTTGCCGGGCAGCGGCTGGGTGTAGCAGGTGGTGCCGGCCAGATCGTGGTAACAGTAGCTGATGCGGGTGACGGTGATCGGCTTGGTGGGGTTGGGGCGGCAGTAATCCTCGCCCTTCATGGCGCGGATGGTCGAGCAGTCCTGCCCCGAGATCCACGAGACCAGATGGTCGTCGATGGTTTTGCCGGTATTGATCACGCTGACCCCGTCCAGGATCAGGAAGGTCTGTCCGGCCGAGAACGGCGAGCCCAGGGCATGGGTGACGCCGTTCAGGCCGTTGACCTCGCCGGCGGCCTTCTCGCCCGTCCAGCGCACGGCGCCGCACCCCGTCAGCAACAGCAGGACGGGCAGCAGCGCCAAGCGGGAGAGGGGCGGTGGTAACGCCATGCCGGTTTCACCCAGGACAAATCCAAAGTCGTGCCTTTATACTCCCCCCCTGGTTAAGAGTTCGTCAACACTGCGGGAGGCGGTCATGGCGGTGGAAACTCCGGTTTGCGATTTCGGCTGGCGGGCTCCGGCGTTCCGGCTGCGCGGCATCGACGGCCGCGACTATGGCCTGGAGGATGTGCGCGGCCCCCGGGGCACGCTGGTGATGTTTCTGTGCAATCACTGCCCCTATGTGCAGGCGGTGGCCGATCGCCTGGTGCGCGACGTGGCCGCCCTGCAGGCCGAGGGGGTCGGCGCCGTGGCCATCATGAGCAACGACACCGAGGCCTACCCTGAGGATTCCTTCGACAATATGAAGATCTTCGCGGCGCGGCACGGCTTCACCTTTCCCTATCTCATCGATCCCACCCAGGCGGTGGCGCGGGCCTATGACGCGGTGTGCACGCCGGATTTCTTCGGGTTCGACGCCGGGCTCGGCCTGCAGTACCGGGGCCGGCTCGACGCCTCGCGCCGCGAGGCCGGGCCGCCCGACGCCCGGCGCGAACTTTACGAGGCCATGCGGCGGGTGGCCGCCGGTCAGCCCGGCCCGGTGGAGCAGATCCCCAGCATGGGTTGCTCGATCAAGTGGCGGGACTGAGCAACCGGGCGGCCCTGGCCCGAGATCCCCGTTGCATACCGTGTTTGCCTTGTCGTTGCGGGAAGGCTATGGTGACGGCTTCCCTTGGCAAGGAGTGCGTGTAAGGTGAGCGCCAACGATTACGATCCCGCGGGTGATCTGCTGATTCAGGAAGTGGACGAGGATCTGCGCCGTGAACAGTACGAAAAACTGTGGAAGCTCTACGGCCATTGGGTCATCGCCGCGGCGGTGCTGATTGTCGCCATCGTGGCGGGCAGCCAGGGTTGGCAGGCCTGGCAGACGAAGCAGCGCCACGCGGATCAGGCGGCGCTGACGCGGGCGCAAATGCTGGCCCAGCAGGGCAAGCTGCAGGACGCCATTGCCGCCTACACCACGCTGGCGGCCAACGGCAGCGACGGCCTGGCCGTGGAGGCGCAAAGCCGCCGCGCCGAATTGCTGCTGCAAAGCGGCGACCGCATGGGCGCCATTTCGGCCTATGATCTGCTGTCGAAGGCGCCGGTGCCCGATCTCTACCGCGATCTGGCCGTGGTCAAGGGCGGCCTGCTGGCGCTGGATGCCGGCAATACCACCCTGTTCGCCGCCCGTCTGGCCGCCCTGGCCTCGGGCAACGGCCCCTGGCGCAGCCAGGCGCTGGAGGTGCAGGCCATGACCGCGCTGCAGACCGGCAACCGCGCCCAGGCGGTGCAGATTTACAAATCGCTGGCCGACGACGCCCACGCGCCGGAAGGGCAGCGGGCCCGGGCCGCCGAAATGCTGGCGGCCCTGTCGGCGCCGCCCGCCGCCCCCGCCGCCGCCAAGGTCAAGGGCTAGGGAGACCCCTGTTTCATGATGCGTCGCATTCTTCTCGTCATCACCGCCTGCGGCCTGCTGGCCGCTTGCGGCAGCGATAGCTGGTTCGGCGGCAACGATCCCAAGCCGCTGCCGGGCAAGCGGATTTCCGTTCTCGACCGCACCAGCGCCCTGGAGCCCGATCCCTCGGCCACCGCGCCCATCGTGCTGCCGCCGCCGGAAAAGGTTCCCGACTGGCCGCAGGCCGGGGGCTTTCCGCCCCATGCCATGTTTCATCTGGCCCTGCGCGAACATATTCACAAAGTGTGGTCGGCCAATGTCGGCGATGGCGCCTCGAAGCGCCGCGCCTTCATCACCGCGCCGGTGGTGTGGCATGGCGTGGTCTACGCCATGGATGCCAAATCGCAGCTGTCCGCCTTCCGCCTGAAGGACGGCGACGAGCTGTGGGACAGGGATCTGACGCCGGAGGACGTGGACAACGGCTCGTTCGGCGGCGGTCTGGCGGTGGATGGCGGCGTGCTGTACGCCACCACCAGCTACGCCCAGATGGTGGCCATGGATCTGAAGGCCAAGGGCAAGGAGCTGTGGCGCATTCAGCTGCCGGCTCCGGTGCGCGGCGCCCCCACCGTGCGCGCCGGCCGTGTGCTGGTGATCACCGTCGATAACGAAACCCATGCCTATTCCGCCGCCGACGGCCATGAGCTGTGGCACCATGAGGGCATGAGCGAGGGCGCCTCGCTGGTGGGCGGCACCAGCCCGGCGGTGGACGGCAACTCGGTGGTGGTGGCCTACAGTTCGGGCGAGGTCTATTCCCTGCGCATCGAGAACGGCACGCCCATGTGGAACGACGGCGTGGCCAGCATGCGCCGCACCGATCAGGTGGGCACCCTGACCGATATCCGCGGCCTGCCGGTGGTCGACAGTGGCCGCGTTTACGTGGCCGGCAACAGCGACATGACCGCCGCCATCGATCTGCGCAGCGGCCGCCGGGTGTGGGAGCGGGAAATCGGCTCGCAGCAGACGCCATGGGTGGCCGGTGATTTCCTGTTCATGGTGAGCAACGCCCCCGATCTCATCTGCATCCAGGCCTCCACCGGCCAGGTGCGCTGGGTGACGCCGCTGCAAAAATGGGTGGACCCGGAACAGAAGTCCGACTATCTGACCTGGACCGGCCCGGTGCTGGCCTCCAACCGCCTGGTGGTGGTGTCGTCGGCCGGCGAGGCCATGGCGGTGTCGCCCTATACCGGCAAGGTGCTGGGTTCGGTGGAATTGTCCGACGGTGTGACCATTGCCCCCATCGTGGCCGACGGCACCTTGCTGTTCGTGACCACCGCCGGCGATCTGGTGGCCTACCGCTGATCTTTACTGCAGAAGAGTGTTTGTTTTCATGTCTGGGAAAAACCCGCCTTTCCGGGTCGCCATCGTCGGACGGCCCAATGTGGGCAAGTCCACCCTGTTCAATCGCCTGGTGGGGCGGCGTCTGGCCATCGTGCACGATATGCCGGGCGTCACCCGCGACCGGCGCGAGGCGGCGGGCGGGATTTCCGACATGGATTTCATGGTCATCGATACCGCCGGCCTCGAAGACGCCTTCGACGCCACGGTGGAGGGGCGCATGCGCCGGCAGACCGAAACCGCCATCGGTGATGCCCATGTGGTGCTGTTCCTGATCGATGCCCGCGCCGGGGTGACGCCGCTGGATTCCTTCTTCGCCGATCATCTGCGCAAGGTGAAAACGCCGGTGCTCCTCTGCGCCAACAAGTGCGAGGGCAAGGCCGGCGCCCCCGGCCTTTACGAGTCCTACGCCCTGGGCCTGGGCGATCCGGTGCCGATCTCGGCCGAGCACGGCGAGGGACTGGACGGCCTTTACGAGGCGCTGCTGCCGTTCGCCCGCCGCCATGGCGGTTTGGCGGAGCCCGAGCCCGAGTCCGAATCGACCTGGGGAGGGGCAGACGAGCCGGAGGACGGCGACGTCCTGGTGGAACAGGAACGGGCCGAGGAGGCCCGCCCGCTGAATCTGGCGGTGGTGGGGCGGCCCAATGTGGGCAAATCCACCCTGGTCAACCGCCTGTTGGGCGAAGACCGTCTGCTGACCGGCCCCGAGGCCGGGCTGACCCGCGACGCCATCACCGTGGAATGGTCCTACAAGGGCCGCGTCATCCGCCTGGTGGATACCGCCGGGCTGCGCCGCCGCGCCAATATCAGCGATTCGGTGGAAAAGCTTTCCACCGCCAACACCATCGAGGCCCTGCGCATGGCCCATGTGGTGGTGCTGGTGCTCGATGCCAACGCCGTGCTCGACAAGCAGGATCTGACCATCGCCCGTCTGGTCCTGGAAGAGGGCCGCGCCCTGGTCATCGCCGTCAACAAATGGGATGCCGCCGAAAACCGCGCCGAGGCCATGCAGCGGCTGCAGGACCGTCTGGAAACCTCGCTGCCGCAGGTGCGCGGCGTGCCCACCGTCACCCTGTCGGCTCTGCAGGGTCGGGGGCTCGACGCCCTGATGGACGCGGTGCTGAATATTTACGGGGTGTGGAACAAGCGCGTTTCCACCAACCGCCTCAACCGCTGGCTGGAAGAGATGACCGAACGCCATCCGCCGCCGGCGGTCACCGGCGGGCGGCGCATCCGCCTGCGCTACATGACCCAGGTGCGCACCCGGCCGCCCAGCTTCGCGGTGTTCACCCAGCGCGCCGACGAACTGCCGGACAGCTATGTGCGCTATCTGGTGAACGGCCTGCGCGACAGCTTCGATCTGCCGGGCGTGCCGATCCGCTTCGGCCTGCGCAAGCGCAAGAACCCCTACGCCGACGAAGACTGACGCCGGACGGCAGGGCCGCGCCGGCGGCCCGCCGCGGCGTTCCGCCGCCGGATCCCCGCGATCCGCGCGGGGCGTGGATATGAGAAAATCATTAAATCAGGCAGGGGCTTTGCGGCCCGCCGCAGTTTGGCCTTGACGGCACTGCGGCAAAGAGGTCGAGTCGGGCCAAGAGCACAAATCCGCGAGAGGGGATGAGCAGGGTCATGGCGAAACGCGAACAGACGTCGGTGCCGGCCACGCGGGCCGAGGCCAACGATGCCGCCGGCATCAAGCAGAGCCTGATGGATCATCTGCTCTATTCGGTGGGCAAGGATGCGCTGCTGGCCACCTCGCGCGATTGGTTCCTGGCGGCGGCCTTCACGGTGCGCGACCGCCTGATCGCCCGCTGGATGGAAACCATGCGCGGCTATTACGACAACGACGTCAAGCGCGTCTATTACCTGTCGATGGAGTTCCTCATCGGCCGGGCCCTGACCAACGCCATGATCAATCTCGGCATCTACGAGCCCTTCAAGGAGGCGGTGGCCGATCTCGGCTACGATCTGGAGGAACTGCAAAGCTGGGAGGTGGAGCCGGCCCTGGGCAATGGCGGTCTGGGCCGTCTGGCCGCCTGCCTGATCGACAGCCTGGCCACCCTGGCCATGCCCGGCTTCGGCTACGGCATCCGCTACGAGTTCGGCATGTTCACCCAGCATGTGGAGCAGGGCTGGCAGGTGGAAAGCCCGGAAAACTGGCTGCGCTACGGCAACCCCTGGGAATTTCAGCGCCCCGGCGTCATCTATCCGGTGCGCTTCGGCGGCCGCGTGGTGCGCTACCGCGACGGCGAGGGCCATTGGTGCCATCAGTGGATCGACGCCGAGGAAGTGATGGCCATGGCCTTCGATATTCCGGTGCCGGGCTACGGCGCCCAGTCGGTCAACAATCTGCGCCTGTGGGCGGCGAAATCGACGCGGGAATTCAATCTGCGCTATTTCAATCAGGGCAACTATATCGAGGCGGTGCGCGACAAGAACGACACCGAGAACCTCTCCAAGGTGCTGTATCCGTCGGATTCCACCATCAGCGGCAAGGAACTGCGCTTCCGCCAGGAATATTTCTTCGTCTGCGCCTCGCTGCAAGACATCATCGCCCGGTTCCGCAAGGGTCACAGCAATTTCGACCTGATGCCCGATTACGTGGCCATCCAGCTGAACGACACCCACCCGGCCATGACCGTGGCCGAGCTGATGCGGGTACTGCTGGATGATTACCATCTGGACTGGGACCGCGCCTGGACCATCACCGTCAAAACCTGCGCCTACACCAACCACACCCTGATGTCGGAGGCGCTGGAAACCTGGCCGGTGGACCTGTTCGAGCGGCTGCTGCCGCGCCATCTGGAAATCATCTACGAGATCAACCAGCGTTTCCTCAACGCCGTGCGCTATCGCTGGCCCGGCGACAACGAGGTGCTGCGCCGCATGTCGCTGATCGACGAGGGGGGCGAGCGCCGGGTGCGCATGGCCAATCTGTCCATCGTCGGCTCGCACAAGGTCAACGGCGTGGCGGAAATCCATACCGACCTGATGAAAAGCACTATTTTTTCCGATTTCGAGCGCTTTCAGCCCGGCAAGATCACCTGCAAGACCAACGGCATCACCCCGCGCCGCTGGCTGCTGGCGGCCAATCCCACCCTGGCGGGCCTGATCACCGCGCATATCGGCGACGGCTGGATCAGCCATCTCGATCAGTTGTCCGACCTGGTGCCCCTGGCCGAGGATGCCGGCTTCCGCGCCGCCTTCGCCGCCGCCAAGCAGGCCAACAAGCTGCGGCTGGCCCAGGTGGTGGAACAGCGGCTGGGGGTGACCGGCGGGCTGGACTCGCTGTTCGACGTCATGGTCAAGCGCATGCATGAATACAAGCGTCAGCTTTTGAACGTGCTGCACATCATCACCCGCTACAACCGCATCCGCGCCAATCCCACCCAGGACATGGTGCCGCGCACGGTGTTCTTCGCCGGCAAGGCGGCGCCCGGCTATGCCATGGCCAAGCTGATCCTGAAACTGATCAACGATGTGGCCGATGTGGTGAACCACGATCCCCTGGTGGGCGACCGCCTGAAAGTGGTGTTCGTGCCCAATTACAACGTCTCCACCGCCGAGCTGATCATTCCCGGCGCCGATCTGTCGGAACAGATCAGCACGGCGGGCACCGAGGCTTCTGGCACCGGCAATATGAAGCTGGCCTTGAACGGCGCGCTGACCATCGGCACCTGGGACGGCGCCAATGTGGAAATCTGCGAAGAGGTGGGCGAGGACAACATGTTCCTCTTCGGCCTCACCGCGCAGGAGGTGGGCAAGATCCGCCGCGACGGCTACGATCCCCGCCAGGCCATCCAGGCCCATCCCGAACTGGCCCAGGTGCTGGAGATGATCGGCAACGGCTATTTCTCGCCCGGCGAGCCCGAGCGGTTCCGTCCCATCGTCGATCTTCTGACCATCCATGGCGATCATTACCTGCTGACCGCCGATTACGCCGCCTATATCGAAACCCAGGAACGGGTGGACGCCCTTTACCGCGATCCCGAGGAATGGACCCGCCGCGCCATTCTCAACGTGGCGCGCATGGGCAAGTTCTCGTCCGACCGCACGGTGCGCGAGTACGCCGCGGAAATCTGGCAGGTGAAGCCCTGGGTGTGACCGCGGGGCGGCGAGGCCGGGGTAACGCTTCCCTGGTCCTGGCCTTTAATACCGGCCAACGAGTCATACCGGCCAACCATTGAAGTGACTCGTTGGCCGGTATCCAGCGAGCATTGAGCGAGCGGCCAAGGCGGCGGATGCCGCCGCCCGGCGAGGGACGATACAACCGGTCAATTCATTGGGCGGTTGGTATCACTTCAATGGTTGGTCGGTATAAAAGCAACGCGGATGGACAGAAATGCCGCTCAATCACGCCGTGGCCGGGGAAGGGCTAACGTTTTTCCCGCGCCAGCCGTTCCTCCACATGACGGATCTGGGCGGCGGTCAGATGGCGGCGCAGCAGCTTCAGGGCAACGGCGGGCTGAAATTCCAGGTCCTCCTCGGCCAGCAGCGTCTGGTCGCCCTCCTGGGCGCGGCGGTACCAGTAATAAGCCTCCACCCGGTTGGCGGGCACGCCCCAGCCGGATTCGTAAGCCTCGCCCAGCATATACTCGGCCGCCACCTGATGATGGCCGGCGGCTTGGCGCAGCCATTTCAGCGCCTGAACCGGATCGCGCGGCGTGCCGCGCCCCTGCAGGATCATGCGGCCCACGGCATATTCGGCATCGGGACAGGTGCCGGTGGCGGCGGCGGCACGGTAGTTCTTAAGGGCCGCCGCCAGATCCTTCGCCTCGGTCTTGCCGGCTTCGGCGAACTGGCCCAGGGCGTAAAGGGCGTCGCCGTCGTTTTTCGCCGCCGCCTTGGTGTAGAAGGCTTTCGCCGCCGCCAGATCGGCGGGGCGGCCCAGGCCGAATTGCGCCAGATAGCCCAGGGAATAAAGGCAGCGGCCGTCCTCGGGGCAGGATTGCCAGAAGGTTTGGGCGGCGGTGTAGTTGCCGGCCCGCAATGCCGAGACGCCGCTGTCGAACTGCGCCAGTGCAGGCCGGGCCGACAGCAGCAGAAAGACGGTTAGAGTGAGAGTGAATCTGAACATTGCGCGCATGAGTGTATTCTAAAGATGTTTCCCGGTACTGTCACTCCCGTCCTCCGGCGCAGGAGACTGCCCCGGCGGCGCCGGGGGCGCATTTTTTTCACCAGCCTGTGAATCAATTCTTGCCATCGGCAATTCGGATCAGCACAATCATCTTTACGAATAAGGTCAATCATCTCGGGGGATGTACGGGTGGCAGTGCGCAGCCGAATCATCACAGTCCTGGCATTTGGCGCGGTTCTGGCCGCCGCCGTCCCTGCGATGGCGCTGCAATGTGTCCCCTACGCCCGTGAAGCCTCGGGCATCAGCCTGCGCGGCGATGCCTGGACCTGGTGGGGTTCGGCCGCCGGGGTTTACGACCGCGGCCACAGCCCGCGCGTGGGTGCCGTGGTGGTGTTCAAGCGGCATGGCTCCATGCGGCGCGGCCATGTGGCGGTGGTGACCGAAATCATCAATTCCCGCGAAGTGCTGGTGGATCACGCCAACTGGGGCTCGCGCCGTCTGGGTGGCCGCGGCAAGGTCGCCAAGGGCATGGCGGTGGTGGATATCTCGCCGGAAAACGATTGGACCGAGGTGCGGGTGTGGAACCGCCGCCTGGACGACTACGGGTCGCGCGTTTATCCCACCTACGGTTTTATCTACGCTCCGGGCAGTCAAAGCGCCCGTTACCAGCAGGCCAGCTTCGTGCCCGATCTGCCGCGCGGCGTAAGCGCCGAGTCCGAGCCCGATGCCACCACCGATGCCGCTCCGGTGGAAAGCCATGCCGGGCGCCATCACCACGGCCATCATGCCGTTGTCCGCCATGAGCGGCGCGCCCCTCATCATGCCCGCGAACTGGCCACCGAGGCCGCGCCGCCGGTGCCCCCGGCCAAGCCGGCGCTGTCGCGGCGCATGGCGGCGCGGCTGGTGGCCATGGCCCATCTTCCCGCCAAGCCCGAGATCGGCGCCGCCCGCCGCGATCTCTCCGAACACCAGGGGCTTGCCGGTCGTCTGGCCGAGGAAAAGGGCGCCGCCGATCATGCGCCGCAAACGCAGGTGGACACCGACGATCAGGCCCTGGCCCGCCGCTTCGGTGCCGGCCACTACTGATTTCCCGCCGCTTTTTTTATATTTTCCCCCATTCCGGAGCCTGCCGTCACGCCGGCGGCTGGCCGTTAAGCGCTGGTGCTTCCTTCGTTCTCCCATTAAAGTATGGCGGGCCTGAGCCGGGCGCGCTGTTCGCGCGGACGCGCCGTCAGACTCTCTTGTGGGAGTGATCATGGGTTCCGAGCAGGGTCTGAAACGTTCCCAGTCCGATAGCGGTCCGCCCGGCGGCGACGAAATCTATCGTCACATGGTGGCGCTGGCCCATGACTGCATGTGCATCTGCCAGGGCGACCGCATCGCCTTCATCAATGCCGCCGGAGCGCGCCTTCTGGGAGCCGCCTCGGCCGAGGAACTGGCCGGGCATTCCCTGGTGGAATTCGCGCACCGCGATTATATCGAGGTGCTGCTGGGCGGCCTGTCCACCCTGTCGCTCGAAGCCGAGCCGGTGCCGTTCAAGGTGGTGTCGTGGTCGGGCCGCATCGTCGATGCCGAGATCGTGGCGCGGCGGTTCGGGCCGGTCGAGTTCAACAGTTTCATGGTGGAAATCCGCGATGTGACCGAGGCCCGCAAGGGCCTGGCCGCCCTGCACGACCGCGAGGAGCAGCTGCAGGGCATCCTGGATACCGTGGGCGATGCCATCATCTCGGCCGACGAAACCGGGCGGATCCTCAGCTTCAATCATGCCGCCGAGGTGATTTTCGGCTACGGCGCCCGCGAGGTGGTGGGCAAAAACCTGTCCATGCTGATGCCGTCCCCCTATGCCGAGGTGCACGACCGCTATATCGCCGATTACATCGCCACCGGCGTCAGCCGCATCCTGGGGGTGGGCCGCGAGGCGGTGGCCCGGCGCCGGGACGGCACGGTGTTTCCGGTGGATCTCAGCGTCACCGAGCTGCGGCGCGGCCATCACCGCCTGTTCATCGGCGTGGTGCGCGACATCACCGGGCGCAAGCAGGCCGAACGGGCGGTGGCCGAGGCCCAGGCCGAGCTGGAGCGCCGGGTGCGGGAGCGCACCCTGGAACTGCACCATCTGTCGCGGCAGAACGAGCAGATCCTCAATTCGGCCAGCGAGGGGATCCTGGGGCTGGACGAGGGCAACGTCATCATCTTCGCCAATCCGGCGGCGGCGGCCATGACCGGCTGGAGCGTGGAGGGCTTGAGCGGCCGCAAGGCCGAGGATCTCTTGAGCTATCTGCCGCTGGGCGGCCACGATCCGGCCCATCCGGCGCCCAGTTCGCTGATCGCGGCGCCGGCGCCGATGTCGGACATGGTGGATTTCATGATGCTGCGCCAGGACGGCAGCCGCTTTCCCATCGAATTCGCCCTCTCGCCCATCGAGGAGGATGGCGTGCGCATCGGCGCGGTGATGGTGTTCCACGATGTGACCGAGCGGCGTCAGACCGACGAGAAGCTGCGTCTGGCCTCGGCGGTGTTTGAAACCACGGCGGAAGCCATCATCGTTCTGGATGCCGCCTTCAACATCACCACCGCCAATCCGGCCTTCACCACCATCACCGGCTACAGCCTGGACGAGATGCTGGGCCAGCCGCCGCGCTTTCTGGCCGATGGCCGCCAGCCCGCCCTGAAGGAGGAGATTCGCGCCGCCATCGCCCATAGCGGGCGCTGGGATCACGAGCAATGGAGCCTGCGCAAAAGCGGCGATGAATATGCCGAGCGCCTGTCCATCACCGCCGTGACCGATCAGCTGCAGCGGGTGGTGCGCTATATCGTGGTGTTTTCCGATATCACCCAGCGCAAGCTGGACGAGGAGCGCATCCGCTATCAGGCCAACTACGATGCCCTGACCGGCCTGCCCAACCGCGCCCTGTTCATGGACCGCCTGACCCAGTCCATCACCCAGGCCCGCCGGCTGGAGCAGCGGGTGGGGCTGATGTTCATCGATCTCGACGGCTTCAAGCTGGTTAACGACACCCTGGGCCACGACAAGGGCGACGAACTGCTGGTGGAAGCCTCGAAACGGCTTTTGACCTGCGTGCGCCAGGGCGATACCGTGGCCCGGCTGGGCGGCGACGAATTCACCATCATCATGCCCAATCTGGGCGATGTGCGGAACGCCCCCGTGGTGGCGCAGCGCATCCTGTCGGTGCTGGAGGCGCCCTTTCAGCTCGATCACCACGAGGCTTTCGTCTCGGGCTCCATCGGCATTTCCACCTACCCCGATGACGCCGGCGACGCCGCCACCCTGCTGCGCAACGCCGATGCCGCCATGTACCGGGCCAAGGAGCAGGGCAAGGCCAATTACCAGTTCTTCACCGCCGAGCTCAACGCCCAGGTCTCGGAGCGCATGATCATCAAGAACGGTCTGTCCAAAGGGATGGAGCGCGATGAGTTCATGCTCTACTACCAGCCGAAATGCGATCTGGCCAGCGGGCGGCTGACCGGGGTGGAGGCGCTGCTGCGCTGGCGCAGCGCCGATATGGGCATGGTGTCGCCGGTGAAGTTCATTCCGGTGATGGAGGAAACCGGCCTGATCGGCCAGGTGGGGGAGTGGGCGCTGGAAACCGCCTGCCGCCAGTACCGCGAATGGTGCAATGCCGGCCATCCCGAGATGCGCATCGCCGTCAATCTGTCGGTGCGCCAGCTGCGCCAGGGCAATCTCGACGAGGTGGTGCGCGCCATCCTGGACCGCACCGGCGTCGGCGCGGAAGGGCTGGAACTGGAAATCACCGAATCCATGATCATGAAGGATACGGAAAACGCCGTGGCCCTGCTGCGCCGCTTCACCGACATGGGCATCTCGCTGGCCATGGACGATTTCGGCACCGGCTATTCCTCCTTGAGCTATCTGAAGCGCTTTCCCCTCGATACCATCAAGATCGACCGTTCCTTCATCAACGATATCGCCTACGACAACGACGATCTGGAAATCGTGCGCACCATCATCCAGATGGGCCATTCCCTGCGCCGGCGCATCGTGGCCGAGGGGGTGGAAACCGAGGAGCAGCGGCAATTGCTGCGCAATCTCGGCTGCGACGAGATGCAGGGCTATCTCTTAAGCCCGCCGGTGCCCGCCTTTGAAATCGACCGTATGCTGGCGGAGATCCCTTCGGACGGCGGATAAACCTCTTTCATGGGGGAATACTCATATTCGGCCATTGCCTTGCCGTGGGAATAAGATATTTTTCTCAAATCCGGGAGGCTCCAAGGAATAATAAAGACATGGTGGGCAGACGTCCTATCAATGTCGTCATGGCCGAGAAGAACCCGCTTTTGCAGACATCGCTGCAAAGGCTGTTCGTTGGCGACGGCAGATTCAATGTGGTGGGCATGGCGGGAGACGGCGAACGTTTCCTGGCGGCGCTGACGCGCCTGCCCTGCGATGTGGCGGTAATCGGCTGGGAACTGCCGGTGATCGACGGGCGCGGCATTTTGCAGTCTCTGCGCCATCAGGGCCGGGCGCCGCGCATCGTGGTTTACACCGGCAGCTCCAATGCCGATGTGCCGCGCCTGGCCCTGGCCCTGGGGGCGGCGGCCTTCTGTTCCAAGAACGAACCGCCCGCCCGCCTGCTGGACACCGTGGTGGCGGTGGCCGAGGGGCGGATGATCTTCCCCTTCATCGACGTCACGCGGCTGGTGTCGGATCCCTTGGGCAACCTGACCCCGCGCGAGCGTGAGCTGCTGGTGTCGCTCTCGGGCGGCATGACCAATCAGCAGATGGCGGAAAAAGCCGGCATCTCGCTCAATACCGTCAAGTTTCACCTGAAAAATCTTTATGAAAAGCTGGGGGTTGGCAATCGCGCCCAGGCCGTGGCCTTTTATCTGCGCAGCCAGGAAAGCCTGTAGGTATGGCGGGTCTGCGGCAGGTCCCGCTTGAAATTCCGGCGGTTTTGGACCAAAAGCCTCGCAATACGTGCTTCTCCCTGCTCCCCCTGACCGAAGACGAGGATTTTCGATGACCAACCAGAGCGCCAGCCATCAGGACATGGCCAACGCCATCCGCTTTCTGGCCGCCGACGCGGTGGAAAAAGCCAAGTCGGGCCATCCCGGCATGCCGCTCGGCATGGCCGATGTGGCGACGGTGCTGTTTACCCGGTTCCTGAAGATCGATCCTTCGGCGCCGCGCTGGTTCGATCGCGACCGTTTCGTGCTGTCGGCCGGGCATGGCTCCATGCTGCTGTACGCCCTGGCCTATCTTTCGGGCTTCGAAGACTGCGATATCGAGCAGATCAAGTCCTTCCGCCAGATGGGGGCGCGGACCGCCGGGCATCCCGAATTCGGCCATATCGCCATCGCCGACACCACCACCGGGCCGTTGGGCCAGGGCATCACCAACGCCGTGGGCTTCGCCCTGGCCGAACGGATGATGGCGTCGCGCTGGGGCCGGGATCTGTGCGATCACTACACCTACGTCATCGCCGGCGACGGCTGCCTGATGGAAGGCATCTCGCAGGAAGCCATCTCCCTGGCCGGGCACTGGAAGCTCGCCAAGCTGATCGTGCTGTGGGACGACAACCATATCTGCATCGACGGCGACACCGCGCTCTCCACCAGCGAGAACCAGCATCTGCGCTTCCAGGCGGCGGGCTGGAACACCCTGGCGGTGGACGGCCACGATCAGGAGGCGGTGGCCAAGGCCATCGAAACCGCCCGGGCCTCCGATAAGCCCACCATGATCGCCTGCCGCACCACCATCGGCTTCGGCTCGGCCAAGGCCGGCACCGAGAAGGTGCACGGCGCCCCCCTGGGCGCCGACGATCTGAAGGCCATGCGCGAAAAGCTGAACTGGCCGCATGCGCCCTTCGAGGTGCCCGAGGCCGTGCTGGGCGCCTGGCGCGCCGCCATGGGCCGTGGCAGTGCCGCCCGCGCCGCCTGGGAAGGCCGTCTGGCCGCCCATGCCGACCGTGCGGATATCGAGCGGATCCTGGAAGGCCGCCTGCCGTCCGCTCTGGCCGGGGCCCTGGCCGCCTTCAAGGGGAAGATGGCCGCCGAAACCCCCGCCATGGCCACCCGCAAGGCCAGCCAGGAGGTGCTGAACGTGCTGGCGGCGGCGGTGCCGGAACTGGTGGGCGGCTCGGCCGATCTGACCCATTCCAACCTGACCAACACCAAATTGTCGAAGCCGGTCACTCCCGACGACGCCTCCGGCAACTATATCCATTATGGTGTGCGCGAGCACGGCATGGGCGCCATCATGAACGGCCTGGCCCTGCATGGCGGCCTGATCCCCTACGGCGGCACCTTCTTCGTGTTTTCCGATTATCTGCGCCCGGCCCTGCGCATGTCGGCGCTGATGGGGCAAAGGGTGCTCTATGTGCTGACCCACGATTCCATCGGCCTTGGCGAAGACGGCCCCACCCATCAGCCGGTGGAGCATCTGGCCTCGCTGCGGGCCATGCCCAATGTGCTGGTGATGCGCCCCTGCGACGCCGTGGAAACCGCCGAATGCTACGAGGCCGCCCTGGAAAACACCAAGGGGCCAGCCGCCTTCGCCCTGTCGCGCCAGAACGTGCCCACCTTGCGCACCGTGCCGGCCACGGAAAACCTTTCGGCCAAGGGCGGTTATGTGCTGGCCGAAGCCGAGGAGGACCGCGAGGTGACGCTGCTGGCCACCGGCACCGAGGTGGCCCTGGCCATGGACGCCCGTCAGGCCCTGGCCGCCAAGGGCATCGCCGCCGCCGTGGTCTCCATGCCCTGTTGGGAGTTGTTCGACCGCCAGCCGGAGGCGTATCGTAAGATGGTGCTGGGCACCGGCGTGCGCATCGCCGTGGAGGCCGGCAGCACCTTCGGATGGGACCGTTACGTGGGAGACCAGGGCGCGGTGGTCGGCATGACCAGTTTCGGCGCCTCGGCTCCCGCCGATCAGCTGTATCGCTTTTTCAACATCACGGTGGACGCCGTGGTGGAACAGGCCCTGGCCCGCCTGGGCCGCTAAGGCTTTACGCGGTTCCCGCCAAGCGGGAACCGCTGAGTTGGAATTGCCTTTGGCGCTCATGCGCTTCTTAAGGCTTTACGCGATTCCCGCCAAGCGGGAACCGCTGAGTTGGAATTGCCTTTGGCGCTCATGCGCCGCTAAGGCTTTACGCGATTCCCGCCAAGCGGGAACCGCTACAAGAAACGGGAGAGAACACCAATGGCTTTGATTTCCCTGCGCCAACTGCTGGATCATGCCGCTGAATTCGGTTACGGCCTGCCCGCCTTCAACATCAACAACATGGAACAGATGTTGGCGGTGATGGCGGCGGCCGATCAGACCGACAGCCCGGTGATCCTGCAGGCCAGCCGCGGCGCCCGCGCCTATGCCAACGATCTGGTGCTGAAGCATCTGATCCAGGCCGCCGTCGAGCTTTATCCCCATATCCCGGTCTGTATGCACCAGGATCACGGCAACAGCCCGGAAACCTGCCTGTCGGCGGTGACCGCCGGTTTCTCCTCGGTGATGATGGACGGCTCCTTGCATGCCGACGGCAAAACCCCCGGCGACTGGGCCTACAATGTGGGCGTGACCGCCAAGGTGGTGGAAATCTCCCACATGGTGGGTGTTTCGGTGGAAGGCGAACTGGGGGTTCTGGGCTCGCTGGAAACCGGCAAGGGCGACAAGGAGGACGGCCACGGCTTCGAAGGCACCCTCGATCACTCGCAGCTTCTGACCGATCCCGATCAGGCGGTGGAGTTCGTCAAGGCCACCAAGGTGGATGCCCTGGCCATCGCCATGGGCACCAGCCACGGCGCCTACAAGTTCAGCCGCAAGCCCACCGGCGACATCCTGGCCATGCATGTGGTCAAGGAGATCAACAAGCGCATGCCCAACCTGCATCTGGTGATGCACGGCTCCTCCTCGGTGCCGCAGGATCTGCAGGACATCATCAACCAGTACGGCGGCCAGATGCCCCAGACCTTCGGCGTGCCGGTGGAGGAAATCCAGGAAGGCATCAAGCACGGCGTGCGCAAGATCAACATCGACACCGACTGCCGCATGGCCATCACCGGCCAGATCCGCAAGGTGCTGATGGAAAAGCCCGCCGAGTTCGATCCGCGCAGCTATCTGAAGCCGGCGGTGGCGGCCATGACCAAGCTGTGCGCCACCCGCTACGAACAGTTCGGCGCCGCCGGCAAGGCCGGCAAGATCAAGGCGCAGCCGCTGACCGAGATGGCCAAGCGCTACAAGGACGGCAGCCTGGATCCCCGTCTGGCCTGAGCCGCGCCACGTTTTCCGGCCGTCTTCCCGGTCAGGGAAGGCGGCCTTCCCTTTTCAGGATCCCGACCATGACCGTGAAAATCGCCCCCTCGATCCTCTCGGCCGATTTCGCCCGCCTGGGGGAAGAGGTGCGGGCCATCGATGCCGCCGGCTGCGACTATGTGCATATCGATGTCATGGACGGGCATTTCGTGCCCAATCTCACCATCGGCCCCATGGTCGTCAAAGCCCTGCGCCCGCATAGCGCCAAGGTGTTCGACACCCATCTGATGATCGATCCGGTCGATCCCTATATCGAGGCCTTCGTCAAGGCGGGCAGCGATATCGTCACCCTGCACGCCGAGGCCGGCAAGCATATCGACCGCAGCCTGCAGCTGATCAAAAGCCTGGGCTGCAAGGCCGGGCTGTCGCTCAATCCGGCCACGCCGGAAAGCGTGCTGGAATATGTGCTCGACAAGCTGGATCTGATCCTGGTGATGTCGGTCAATCCCGGCTTCGGCGGCCAGAGCTTCATCCCCGCCGCCCTGGAGAAGGTGAAACGCATCAAGGCCATGATCGGCAGCCGGCCCATCGAGATCGAGGTGGACGGCGGCGTGGTGCCCGGCACCGCCCAGGCCCTGGCCGCCGCCGGCGCCGACGTGCTGGTGGCCGGCAGCGCGGTATTCAAAACAAGTGATTATGCCGGCAACATCCGAGCGCTGCGTTAGCCCGCGCGGCGCTTGAGCGGCCCCGGGACGGGGCGCGGCACGCAAAACATGCGGTATTCAAAACAAGTGATTATGCCGGCAATATCAGCGTGTTGCGCTGAACAAGGATGAGAGCGGGCCAAGGCCTCTGTCATGGAACTTTAACAGTTCTGTCACAAGGGTGTCTCCGGGGCCGACTATTGTGGCCGCAGTGCCGTGGCCCATGCGGGGCCGCGGCAGTCGTCCTAATCCCTGGAGGATTTTATGTTCAGGAAGACCTTTGCTCTGGCCGCGTTCGCCACCATGGCCTTCGCTACCGCCGCCCAGGCCGGTGATCAGATCCGCATCGTCGGATCCTCGACCGTCTATCCCTTCGCCACCACCGTCGCCGAACAGTTCGGCAAGACCTCGGGCTTCAAGACCCCGGTGGTGGAAAGCACCGGCACCGGCGGCGGCCTGAAGCTGTTCTGCGCCGGCAACGGTCCGGACACCCCCAGCATCAGCGACGCTTCGCGCCGGATCACCCAGAGCGAGATCGACAACTGCGCCGCCAACGGCGTCAAGCATGTCGCCGAAGTGGTGATCGGCTATGACGGCATCGTGGTGGCCCAGGCCAAGGGCGGTCCGAAGATGGCCCTGAACCTCGACGAGCTTTATCGCGCCATGGCCAAGACCGTTCCGGTCAACGGCAAGCTGGTGGCCAACCCCTACAAGAAGTGGTCGGACATCAATCCGAAGCTGCCGAAGGAAGACATCGTGGTGTTCGGCCCGGCCTCCAACCACGGGACCCGCGACGCCATCGTCGATCTGGTGATGGACAAGGCCTGCGAGCAGTATCCGGTGATCAAGGCCCTGGCCAAGGGGCCGAAGCAGGTGGCCTGCGACGCCATGCGTGAAGACGGCGCCTTCATCGAAGTGTCCGAGAACTACACCGTCACCCTGCAGAAGCTGCTGGCCATGCCGAGCGCCGTCGGCATCCTGACCTTCAGCTACCTGGACCAGAACGGCGACAAGATCCAGGCCGCCACCATCGACGGCCAGGTGGCCACCTACGACAACATCGCTTCGGGCAAGTATCCGCTGTCGCGTCCGCTGTTCTTCTATGTGAAGAAGTCGCATGTGGGCAAGATCCCCGGCATCAAGGAATACATTGCCGAGTTCACCTCGGAAAAGGCCTGGGGCAAGGATGGGTATCTGGCCGAGAAGGGCCTGATCGCCGCTCCCGACGCCCAGCGCAAGGCCGAGGCCAAGAAGGCCAAGCTCTTGCCCGACGTGAAGCTGTAATCTAAAGGTGTGGGCGGCGGCCGGTTGTCCGGCCGCCGCTTTCCTGCGGAGCGCCCTCCGCCCTCCTTTACAAGCGGCCCCACTGAAACGGCGACATCCATGCAAGTTCTTGTTCTGCTGCTCGTCCTGCTGATCCTCAGCATTGTCGGCTTCCGCCTGGGGCGGGGCCGCGCGGTGCGGGTGGCGGGCTCCAAGCCCGGCACTCTGCATTCCCTGCCGGATTATTACGGCTACTATGTCGCCTTGTGGTGCGGCCTGCCCGCCCTGGCTCTGATCGTTCTATGGCTGAGTCTGGACGGCACCCTGCTGCAGATGCTGGTGGAAAGGGCCCTGCCGGTCCAGACCCAGGCGCTGCCCGCCTCGCAATTGGCCCTGGTGATGAACGAGGTGCGCAATCTGGCGCAGTCGGGGATGTTCTCCCAGGCCTCGTCGCCGGCCATCGCCAAGGCGGCCATACAGTTCAACAATCTGCACGCCATCAGTTTCGCCGCCATGGCGGCGCTGGCCCTGTCGCTCTGCGTGGCCGGGGGTCTTTTGGGCCTGCGCATCATCCATCCCAAGCTGCGCGCCCGCAATCAGGTGGAAACGGTGGTCAAGCTGTTCCTGATCGCCAGTTCCACGGCGGCCATTTTCACCACCATCGGCATCGTGCTGTCGCTGCTGTTCGAATCCTTGCGCTTCTTCAGCATGATCCCCATCACCAATTTCCTGTTCGGGCTCGACTGGAGCCCGCAGATGGCCATGCGCGCCGATCAGGTGGGGGCATCGGGCGCCTTCGGCGCGGTGCCTCTGTTCACCGGCACCCTGCTGATCAGTGTTATCGCCATGCTGGTGGCCACCCCCATCGGCCTGATGTCGGCCATCTACATGGCCGAATACGCCCACCCCAAATTCCGCGCCGTGGCCAAGCCGCTGCTGGAGGTTCTGGCCGGCATTCCCACCGTGGTCTACGGTTTCTTCGCCGTGCTGACGGTGGCGCCCTTCCTGCGCGAACTGGGGGATATCCTGCATATCGACATCGCCTCGGAAAGCGCCCTGGCCACCGGCGTGGTCATGGGCATCATGATCATCCCCTTCATCTCCTCGCTGTCCGACGACGTGCTGACGGCGGTGCCCGACAGCCTGCGCCAGGGCGCCTACGGCCTGGGGGCCACCCGCTCGGAAACCATCAAGCAGGTGGTGATGCCGGCGGCCCTGCCCGGCATCGTCGGCGGGCTGCTGCTGGCGGTGTCGCGGGCCATCGGCGAAACCATGATCGTGGTGATGGCCGCCGGCCTGTCGGCCCGCCTGACCGCCAATCCCTTCGAAGCCGTGACCACGGTCACGGTGCAGATCGTGACCCTGCTGGTGGGCGATCAGGAATTCGACAGCCCGAAAACCTTGTCGGCCTTCGCCCTGGGGCTGGTGCTGTTCGTCGTGACCCTGATCCTGAACGTGGTTGCCCTGCATGTCGTCCGCAAATACCGAGAGAAATATGACTGATACGGATCTCGTCCAGAACGTCCCTCTCACGGGCATCGCCGAAAAGGTCGGCGCCCGGCTGAGCCGGCGCCATGCCGCCGAGCGGCGCTTCCGCGCCTATGGCATCGCCTCGGTGGCGATGGCGGTGGTGTTCCTGGCGGTGCTGCTCACCAGCATCATCGGCAAGGGCTACAGCGCTTTCTATCAGCACGAGGTGCAGATTACGGTGGCGCTGGATCCGGCGGTGATCGATCCCGACGGCAAGCGCGACCATCACGCCCTGGAGGTGGGCGACTACCGGACCCTGGTGCGCAACGCCATGGTTTCGATGTTTCCCGAGGTGGCCGACAACCGCCACGAACGCCGCGAGCTGATGGATCTGGTCAGCGAGGGCGCCGAGGAGCTGCTGCGCGACAAGGTGCTGGCCAACCCGGCCCTGATCGGCAGCACGCAAACCCTGTGGGTGCCGGTGACCGCCGATGTGGACCAGCTCCTGAAGGGCCATATGTCGCGCGATCCCGCCAGGGGCGGCCAGTTCAGCGAGCGCCAGCTGGGCTGGATCGACAGCCTGACCACGCATGGCTTGCTGAAGAGCCACTTCAACACCTGGCTGTGGACCCAGGGCGATTCGCGCCAGCCGGAACTGGCCGGCCTGCTGGGGGCCATGGTCGGTTCGTTCTATTCCCTGGTGGTGACGCTGCTGCTCAGCTTCCCGCTGGGGGTGGCCACCGCCATCTATCTCGAGGAGTTCGCGCCGCAGAACCGCTGGACCGATCTCATCGAGGTCAACATCAACAATCTGGCGGCGGTGCCTTCCATTGTTTTCGGTCTGCTGGGCCTGGAGATGTTCCTGAACGTGTTCCATCTGCCGCGTTCGGCGCCGCTGGTGGGCGGTCTGGCCCTGACCCTGGTGTCGCTGCCCACCATCATCATCGCCTCGCGCGTCGCCCTGAAGGCGGTGCCGCCGTGGATCCGTGAGGCGGCCCTGGGCCTGGGGGCCTCGCGCTGGCAGATGGTGGTGCATCACGTGCTGCCGCTGGCCATGCCCGGCGTTCTCACCGGCACCATCATCGGCATGGCCCGCGCCGTGGGCGAAACCGCGCCTCTGCTGATGATCGGCATGGTGGCCTTCATCGTCGATATCCCGGCCACGCCGCTCGATCCCGCCACGGCGCTGCCGGTGCAGGTTTATCTGTGGGCGGCCAGCCCGGAACGCGCCTTTGTGGAACGTACCTCGGCGGCGATCATCGTACTGCTGCTGTTCCTTGGCGTGATGAATGCCGGGGCCATCTATCTCCGTAAGAAATTCGAACGCCGGTGGTAAGCCATGAACAGCATCGCTCCTGAAAGCTCCAGCCCGTCGAAACCCCGCGCCGCCCAGAACGGCTTCAAGGTGGTGGCCGAGGACGTCAACGTGCATTACGGCGAAAAGCACGCCCTGAAGCATGTCTCGATCAATGTGCGGGCCAACGAGGTGACGGCGCTGATCGGCCCTTCGGGCTGCGGCAAGTCCACCTTCCTGCGCTGCATGAACCGCATGAACGATCTGGTGGAAGGCGCCAAGGTGACCGGCACCATCCTGCTGGACGGCGAGGATATCTACGATCGCTCCCTCGACGTGGTGCAGCTGCGGGCCCGGGTGGGGATGGTGTTCCAGAAGCCCAATCCGTTTCCGAAGTCCATCTTCGACAATGTGGCCTACGGTCCGCGCATTCACGGTCTGGCCGGCGCCCATGCCGATCTGGAGGAGATCGTGGTGACCAGCCTGGAAAAGGCCGGTCTGTTCAACGAGGTGAAGGACCGCATGACCGAGCCGGGCACCGGGCTCTCCGGCGGGCAGCAGCAGCGCCTGTGCATCGCCCGGGCCATCGCCGTCAGCCCCGAGGTGATCCTGATGGACGAGCCCTGCTCGGCGCTCGATCCCATCGCCACCGCCAAGGTGGAGGAACTGATCGACGAACTGCGGCAGAACTACACCATCGTCATCGTTACCCATTCCATGCAGCAGGCGGCCCGCGTTTCGCAGCGCACCGCCTTCTTCCATCTGGGCGAGCTGGTGGAATTCGGCGATACCGAACAGATCTTCACCAATCCGCAGCACAAGCTGACGCAAGGGTACATTACCGGCCGGTTCGGCTGATGCGCTCCGGCGGCGGGGCGCGGGGAAGGCGGAGATGAAAGAGGAACATACCGTGCGCTCGTACGACGAGGAACTGTCGCACCTTACCAACCTGATCGCCCGCATGGGCGGCCTGGCCGAGGCGCAGCTGGAAGGGGCCGTGCAGTCCCTGATGCGGCGCGACAGCGATCTGGCCGGCAAGGTGATCGCCGCCGACGCCAAGGTGGACGAGATCGAGCACGAGGTGCACAGCTTCACGGTGCGCCTGCTGGCCCTGCGCCAGCCGGTGGCCCATGATCTGCGCCAGATCGTGGGGGCCTTGAAGATTTCGGGCGATATCGAGCGCATTGCCGATTACGCCGCCAATGTCGCCAAGCGCGCCCTGGTGCTGAACCAGATCCCGCCGGTCAAGCCCATGGCCGGGGTGCCGCGGCTGGCCCGCCTGGTGCAGGAGGTGGTGAAAGAGGTTCTGGACGCCTATATCGAGCAGGACGAGGGCAAGGCTCTGGCCGTCTGGCGCCAGGATGAAGAGGTGGACGCCCTCTATAACGGGCTGTTCCGCGAGCTGATTACTTATATGATGGAGGATCCGCGCAATATCACGGCCTGCATCCATCTGATGTTCATCGCCAAGAACATCGAGCGCATCGGCGACCATGCCACCAATATCGCCGAGAACATCTATTTCCTGGTGAAGGGCGACGCCATTCCGGATGCGCGTCCCAAGGGAAACACCATCCTGCCCTATCCTTCCGATCTGACCGAGGACGAGTAATGGACCGCGATACGATGAAGCCCCTGGTCATGGTGGTTGAGGACGAAACCGCCCTGGTCACCATGCTGCGCTACAATCTGGAACGGGAAGGCTACCGGGTATGCGAGGCCACCGACGGCGAAGAGGCGTTGACGGTGCTGGCCGAGCGCAATCCCGATCTGGTGGTGCTGGACTGGATGCTGCCGGTGCTGTCGGGGATCGAGGTCTGCCGCCAGATCCGCCGCAAGCCGCGCACCCGCGATCTGCCGGTGATCATGCTGACGGCGCGCGGCGAGGAAGGCGACAAGGTGCGCGGCCTCAATACCGGCGCCGACGACTATATGACCAAGCCCTTCTCGCTGCCCGAGCTGCTGGCCCGCATCAAGGCGCTGCTGCGCCGCGTGCAGCCGGCCCAGGCCAAAGGGGTGCTGCAGTACGAAAACATCGCCATGGATCTGACGGCGCACCGGGTCACCCGCAACGGCCGCAACATCCATCTGGGCCCCACCGAGTTCCGCCTGCTGCAGTTCCTGCTGCAGCATCCGGGCTGCGTGTTCTCGCGCGAGGAATTGCTGAACGCCGTTTGGGGCCCCGACATCTATGTGGAGCCGCGCACGGTGGATGTGCATATCCGCCGCCTGCGCAAGGCCCTGAACGGCGAGGCCGATGCGGATATCATCCGCACCGTGCGCGCCGCCGGCTATGCCCTTGATGTGGATGGCGGCGAAGCCGATCTGGCCTCGGCCGCGGCGATGTGATACCGGCCAACCCTTGAAGTGACGGGTTGGTCGGTCTCCAGCGAGCATTGAGCGAGCGGCCAAGGCGGCGGATGCCGCCGCCCGGCGAGGGACGATACAACCGGTCAATTCATTGGCCGGTTGGTATCATTGGCCGGTTGGTATGAAAAAAAGCGGCGGCGGAAGGGTCCGCCGCCGTTTTCCCGGCCGGTTCAAGCCGTGTGCGCTTGCGTCCGGCTTTATTGCGCCGCTTCCGGTTTCTTCAGGCCCAGCATGCGGCCGTTGTGCACGGCCTCGGCCATCAGCACCAGCATTTCCACGGCATCCTCGAAATCGTCCATGCGGTCTGTATTGATGATCACATCGTACTGATGGACGTCGGCCAGATGGGCCCCGAACATGTCGTGCACGAAGCGTTCGCGCCGGTGGTTGGTTTCGCGGGCCTTGACCAGCTGCTCCTCGTAGGTGCCGTGCCCTTCGGCGGCCATGCGGGCGGCGCAGACGGTGGGCGTGCCGATGATGCGGATGCGCAGGGCGCGGGCATCGGCCAGGATCAGATGGGCGCCGCGCCCCACGATCACGCCGCCCAGGCGGCCCAGGCTCATGATCAGCTTGATCAGGGTGTCGCGGTAGGCGTCAAAGCCCACTTCCTTGCCGGAGAACAGGCGGTAGAGCCACATATCCTTGGCCCGGCCCAGCCCTTCATCGAGCTGGCGGACCACGGCGGGATCTTCTTTCAGGCGCAGAGCCATGGCGCGCAGGATCTCATCGTCGTAAACCGAGAGGCCCAGGCGCTGGGCCAGACGGGTGGCGATGACATCGCCGCCCGATCCATAATCGCGCGAGATGGTGACCACGGGCTGTTTCGGCGTCAGCAATGAGCCGTCCGTTGTGACGGCGGCCACTTCGGCCATGGCCGAGATAACGTTGAGGATGTTGGTCATGGGGTGCCTCCAGATAAAATCCGAGGGCCCTTTGCGCGAAAGGGTCGGGATCATGCTCCCTTGCCGTTCTGGTGCGCCGGGCTCTTTTCCGGCCGTGGCGCATCAACGGCCCCACCTGCAGACAGAATACCCCCGATGGCCTTTTTTCTCAATGCCGTCATGGTTTTGGGATGCGCCCCGGCCTGTCACCAAAACTTCACCGGACCGCCATAAAAGCTCCGCCGCTCCCGGATAGAGTGGCGTAACGCAATTCGAGCCATGTGGGGGCTTCGATGGTCAAGGACGATTTCAGTGCGCTGGATTTTCTGTCGATGGGGGAATTCGGGGTCGATCTTTCGGGCCCGGCCCGCAAGCGGCGTTTTCGTTTGAAAAAGTCCGGGCGCCGCGATGGCGCGGTGCATGCCTTCGGCGGTCTGCTGCCGCTGCTGGGGCGTGGCGCGGCCAAGGCCGCCAAGGACGCCGCCGCCAAACCGGCGCCGCGCCAGCTGCGGGGCTGGCCGGTGAGCCTGTCGTGGCCGGAGGCCGAGGTGCGGCAGATCCCCGACTGGAGCGATATTTCCCTCGATTGATCCGGGCCGATGCGGCGGACGGAAAAAAAGGCGGTCCGCCCCTGACAGGGCGGTCCGCCTTCTGTTACCATGCTCTTCCAATAGATGTGACCCTACGGGACGGGCTGGACGGATGGGCGACCCTACAATTCTCCTGGTCGAGGATTCTCCCTCGATGTCGGCGCTCTACCAGGAGTACCTGCACGATGAGCCGTGGACGGTGGTTTCGGCGGAAACCGGCGCCGGCGCGCTGGAAATTCTGCGCAGCCGCCCGGTGCAGGCCGTGCTGCTGGATATCCGCCTGCCCGATATGGACGGCCTCGATATCCTGCGCACGGTGATCCAGGACGGCCTGGAGTGCTCGGTGGTGGTGATGACGGCGCACGGCTCGGTCAATACCGCCGTGGCCGCCATGCGCGACGGCGCCTTTGATTTCATCGTCAAGCCGTTCCAGCCCGAGCGCCTGGTGATCACCCTGCGCAACGCGCTGGAGCATCAGCGCCTGCACCGCATCGTGGCCACCTTCAAGGAGGATCTGGACCGCCAGCAATATTGCGGCTTCATCGGCGGTTCGCTGGCCATGCAGGCGGTGTACCGCATCATCGATCAGGCGGCCAAAAGCCGGGCCACGGTGTTCGTCACCGGCGAATCCGGCACCGGCAAGGAACTGTGCGCCGAGGCGGTGCACCGCCGCTCGCCGCGCGCCGCCGGGCCGTTCGTGGCCATCAATTGCGGCGCCATCCCCAAGGATCTGATGGAAAGCGAGATCTTCGGCCATGTGCGCGGCGCCTTTACCGGCGCCACCGCCGACCGCGACGGCGCCGCCAGCCGCGCCGACGGCGGCACCCTGTTTCTGGACGAAGTGTGCGAAATGGATCTGGCGCTGCAGATCAAGCTGCTGCGCTTCATCCAGACCGGCACCTTCCAGCGGGTGGGCGGCAGCCGGCTGGAGCAGGTGGATGTGCGCTTCGTCTGCGCCACCAACCGCGATCCTCTGAAGGAGGTGGAAGCCGGGCGCTTCCGCGAGGATCTGTTCTACCGCCTGCATGTCATTCCGGTGCATATGCCGCCGCTGCGCGACCGCGACGACGATGTTCTGATCGTGGCCAACCGTTTTCTGGCCGATTTCTCCAAGGAGGAGGGCAAGGGCTTTCAGCGCTTCTCGCCCGCCGCCGAGGCGGCCCTGCGCGCCTACGACTGGCCGGGCAATATCCGCCAGCTGCAGAACGTGGTGCGCAACGCGGTGGTGCTGAACGACGGCGAGGCGGTGGAGCCGGCCATGCTGCCGCCGCCGCTGTCGCCCGGCATGGCGGCTCCGGTCCCGGCCGCCACCGCCGCCGGTCCGGCTCCGGTGGCGGCGGCGCCCCGCGCCGACGGTCTTTCGGTCATCCGCCCGCTGTGGGTGGTGGAAAAGGAAACCATCGAGCGGGCCATCGATCTGTGCGGCGGCAATATCCCCAAGGCCGCCGCCCTGCTGGGCATCAGCCCCTCGACCATCTACCGCAAGAAGATCTCCTGGGAAAGCGGCCTGGCCGAGGTTTGATCAATAGCGGTGGGGCACGATCATCGCCCGCGGCACCGGGTGGCGCACGTAATCAGGGCTGTGCTCCCGCTGCGGCAGGTCGATGGGCGGGTGGACAATGGGCTGATAGTCGATCTGGCTCAGCAGATGGGCGATGCAGTTGAGCCGGGCCGCTTTCTTGTCGTCGGCCTCCACCATCCACCATGGCGCCTCGGCGATGTGGGTGCGTTCCAGCATGCTTTCCTTGGCGGCGGTGTAAAGCTCCCAGCGCCGCCGCGATTCCAGATCCATCGGGCTCAGCTTCCATTGCTTGATGGGATCGTCGATCCGCATCTGGAAGCGGAAATGCTGCTCCTCGTCGCTGATGGAGAACCAGTATTTCAGCAAAATGATGCCTGATCGCACCAGCATGCGCTCGAACTCCGGCACCGAGCGGAAGAACTCCTCCACGTCCTCGTCGCCGCAAAAGCCCATCACCCGCTCCACCCCGGCGCGGTTGTACCAGCTGCGGTCGAACAGCACGATCTCGCCGCCCGCCGGCAGATGCGCCACATAGCGCTGGAAATACCATTGGCTCTGCTCGCGCTCGCTGGGGGCGGGCAGGGCGGCCACCCGGCAGACGCGGGGATTGAGGCGCTGGGTGATGCGCTTGATCACCCCGCCCTTGCCGGCGGCGTCGCGGCCCTCGAACAGCACCACCACCTTCAGCTTTTGCGACACCACCCAATCCTGCAGCTTCACCAGTTCGCCCTGCAGGCGGAACAGCTCGCTGAAATAGCGGTGGCGCGACAGGCCGGTCTCGGCGCCGCTGTCGGGCATGGACTCGAACAGAGCGGCCAGGCGGGCGTCGCCGTCGTCGTTCAGCTCCATTTCGAATTCCTCGTCGAATTCGTCCATGCGGTCTTTCCGCGCCCGCTGTGTCCAGGATTGGGGGTCGTGTCCGCTGGGGGGCATTCCGGTCTCCGTCTTGCTCGGGCGTGTTGGGGGAATGCCAACTCTATCAACCCTTTATGCCGTGGTTCCATGAAAAAGGCATGACAGCCGTCTTCGCGCATGCAAAATAAAATTTTACGTGTATTTGAAAATTGAGGATTTTATCTTATTAAAATCTAATCATTACAGCTGCATTACTTTTATCTTTGTGAGGGGGCGGCCTTGCACTATGGTGCAGGGAAAATCTAAAAAAGAGTACAGGGAGGCCTGCGGTGATAAAAATAAACGATATCCGCATTTCCACCATCGGCATCGTCATCCCCCTCCTGTTGGTGGGGCTGACCGTGGGCGGCCTGGGGGCGACGGCCCTGCTGCTGGCCCGCCTGCACACGGTGCGGGCTGCCGGAAACCTGCGCCAGATGCAGGATGGACTGGAGATGCTGGAAAGCATTCTCACCGGCGCCAGCGTGCTGTACGCGGCGCTGCTGTGTTCGTTGCTGGCGTTTTTCGTGTGGTTCAGCCGGGTGCGCCTGCTGGCGCCGCTGGGCGATCTGCACCGGGCCATGGTGGCGCTGGCCGGCGGCGATGATCAGACCGGCATTCCCCGCACCGCCCAGCAGGACGAGATCGGCGCCATGGCCCGCACCCTGGAGGTGTTCAAGCGCCATGCCCAGGATCTGAAGGGCGTGGCGGTGCTCAAAGCCAACCGCGAGCAGGAAACCCGCATGCGCCGCGAGATCGCCGCCCTGGCCGACGCCCTGCAGGGCGAGGTGACCGGCACCGTGGCCGAGGTGGTGCACCATACCAACCAGCTGCTGGAGGCCACCCACACCCTGCGCGAGGCCAGTGGCGAGATGCGCGGCGCCGTCAGCGCCGGGGTGAGCGTATCGCTGCAGGCCGGCGACAATGTGGATGCGGTGGCCGCCGCCACCGAGGAACTGGCCGCCACCAGCCGGGAAATCGCCGCGCAGATGGCCCGCACCATCAGCATCACCCAGCAGGCGGTGGCCGAGGCCGATCTGGTGGGCAGCCATGTGGCCGGACTGACCCGGGCCTCGGAGAACATCGCCGGCATTCTGGGGCTGATCAGCAATATCGCCAGCCAGACCAATCTGCTGGCCCTGAACGCCACCATCGAGGCGGCCCGCGCCGGCGAGGCCGGCAAGGGCTTCGCCGTGGTGGCGCACGAGGTCAAGGGCCTGGCGCAAAGCACCGCCGACGCCGTGCTGCGGGTGGGCCAGGAGGTGGAAAACAGCCGGGCGGTCACCGGCGAGGCGGTGGCCTCCATCACCGGCATCACCGCCACCATCCGCGCCATCAACGAGATCGCCGCCTCGGTGGCCGCCGCCATCGAGCAGCAGCAGGCCGCCACCCAGGAGATCAGCGTCAACGCCCAGCAGGCCTCGGGCCGCACCGGTTCGGCGCGGCAGAGCATCCAGCATCTCGACGGCGAGATGGACGGTGTCGACGACGTCACCCGGCGGGTGGAGGGCGCCGCCCAGGTGGGCCGCGACACCCTGGAGGAAATGGTGCGCCGCCTCGATTTCATCATCCGCGATTCCGCCGCCGCCCGCCGCGCCGCCGGCCGCGCCGCCGATGCCCGCGAGGCGGTGGTGCTGAGCCTGGACGGCCAGCGCCACCAAGGCGTGGTCGAGGAGCTGAGCATGGAGCGGGCCCTGCTGCGCCTGAACGGGGGCCAGGCCGTGGCGGCCGGGCGCAGCGGCGCCCTGGAACTCCCCCAGGTGGGGCTGATTCCGGTGGAAACCGGCGCCGGCAGCGGCGGCGCTCTGCCCCTGCTGCTGCGCCCCGACGAGGAAACGGCGGCGGTGCTGGGCGAATATCTGCAAGGGGCCGGGGTGCTGGACCGCCGCTTCGTACAGGCGGCGCAGGATGGCGCCCGCCAGGTGGCGGCGCTGTTCGAAACGGCGCTGCAACGGGGCGAGATCAGCCTTGAAGCGCTGTTCGACGAGGACTACCAGCCCATTCCCGGCACCGATCCGCAGCAGCATACCACCCGCTTCCTGGCCCTGACCGACCGCCTGCTGCCCGCCGTGCAGGAGGCCATGCTGGAGGTGGACAGCCGGGTGGCCTTTGCCGCCACCGTGGACCGCAACGGCTATCTGCCCACCCATAACCGCCAATATTCGCAGCCGCAGGGTTCGGATCCGGCCTGGAACGCCGCCCATTGCCGCAACCGCCGCATCTTCAAGGACCGCACCGGCCAGGCGGCGGCGCACAGCACGGCGCCGCAGCTGGTGCAAACCTACCTGCGCGACATGGGCGACGGCACCATCATCGTCATGAAGGATATTTCGGCCCCGATCATGGTGGCGGGGCGGCATTGGGGGGGCTTCCGCATCGGCTACCGCCTGCAGGAATAGGCGTGTTTCAGAACAGCGCCTTCTCGGCCTCGCTCAGCCGCGCCACGAAGGTGGTCAGCGGCGGCAGCAGGTCGTTGAAGGCGCCGCCGTCCAGGGCGTGCAGCTGCTTCAGGTACCGGGCGGCGCCGTTGCCGCCCGCGCAGCCGCAGCCGCTCAAAAGATCGGCGGCGTGATGGTGAAAGGCTTTGTGGGTTTCGCACAGGCGGGCAAAAGACTCGTCTCCGGCATGGCTTGCCAGCAGCTTTTGCAGCCATTGGCCGATGCGGCACAGGCTGTCGCTGCGCACCGTGGCGATGATCTCGGCGTTTACCGTTCCGGCCTCGGCATACTCGATCAGCTGGCCGATATAATCGGCATGATTGTTGAGAACGATCTCGATGATCTCGGGCGGGGTGGGCGGCGCTTTGCTCATGCGGAGATCATCCCTGAACGTGATTTTCTGACTTTCCCGCATCATGCCTGGAGGCGGCGGGAAAGCCAAGATCCACGGTGCGGAGGTACCGCCACGCCATGGGTGGGATCACGATTTTTCGGGAGAGGATTGGTGCCCCAGGCCGGACTCGAACCAGCACGCCATCACTGACAACAGATTTTGAGTCTGCCGCGTCTACCATTCCGCCACTGGGGCACCGGAGGTAGGCTGGCGATCATAGACGAAGTCTTCGGCAGGTCAATCGGCATTCCGTGGCCGGCATGCGGATTCGGCAATTGCCAGACCGGGCGCCGGGCTGGTAAGTGTGGCGCCTTGGACTGTCTGTTCGGAATGGCCGGAACCATGTTGAAACGGGTGTATAACCGCCTGATGAGCGTTGCCGGGCACCGTTATGCCGCCTGGTGGCTGCTGCTGGTGGCCTTTGCCGAAAGTTCGTTCTTTCCCATTCCGCCCGATGTGCTGCTGATCCCCATGGTGCTGGCCGAGCGGCGCAAGGCCTGGTTTTACGCCGCCCTGGCCACCGTGGCCTCGGTGGTGGGCGGCATGCTGGGCTATCTGATCGGCTCGGTGCTGTACGATACCCTGGGCCAGTGGATCATCTCCACCTACCATCTTCAGGCCCAGGCCGCCCATGCCGTGGCGCTGTTCCGCGAGAACGCCATCAAGATCATGATGGTCAAAGGCCTGGTGCCGGTGATCCCCTATAAGCTGGTCACCATCACCGCCGGTCTGGCGCATATGGATTTTCTCACCTTCGTGCTCACCAGCATCGCCGTGCGGGCGCTGCGCTTCTTCCTGGTGGCCGGGCTGCTGTGGAAATTCGGCGAGCCCATGCGTGTTTTCATCGAACGCCGGCTGGCCCTGGTCACCACCGCCTGCGCCGTGGGGCTGGTGGGCGGTTTCCTGCTGGTGAAATTCCTGTAGGGGAGGGATCATGCCCCGTTTGCTTCGCCTGTCGCCCGCCCTGATCCTGCTGGCCTGCCTGCTGGCCCTGGGCGGGGCGCTGACCGCCCAGTTCGGCTTCGGGCTGCGCCCCTGCATCCTGTGCCTTTATCAGCGCGGGCCTTATGTTGTGTCGGCGCTGCTGGCCCTGGCGGCGCTGCTGCCGCTCTGCCCGCCCCGGCTGCGGGTTTGGCTGCTGGGCCTGTGCGCCCTTTCCTTCGCCGTCAACGGCGGCATCGCCATCTTCCATGTGGGGGTGGAGCAGCATTGGTGGCACGGCACCGCCGCCTGCGTGCCGGTGGCGCCGGTGCCCACCACCCCGGCCGAGATGATGGCCGCGCTGTCGGCGCCGCCGCCGCCGCGCTGCGATCAGGCGGCCTGGACGCTGTGGGGTATTTCCATGGCCGGATTCAATGTTCCGGCCTCGTTCGTCCTGGCGGCCTTCGCCGCCTGGGCCGCCCGTGCGCTTGGGAGGCGCTGATGTCCGAACCGAACAGCCCCGAAGCCCCGGCCCCCATGCCGGGCGATCTCTCCGCCGCCCAGCGTCTGGCCCGGCTGCTGCGGGTGGATCAGGCCGGCGAATATGGCGCGGTGCGCATCTATCAGGGCCAGCGCGCCGTGCTGGGCAGCCGCCCCGGCTGCGCCGAACTGCTGCGCCATATGGAAGAGCAGGAACGCCACCATCTGCAAACCTTCAACCGCATGGTGGGGGAACGCCGGGTGCGCCCCACCCTGCTGCAGCCGCTGTGGCATCTGGCCGGCTTCGCCCTGGGGGCCGGCACCGCCCTGCTGGGGGAAAAGGCCGCCATGGCCTGCACGGTGGCGGTGGAAGAGGTGATCGAGCAGCATTACGCCGGCCAGGCCGCCCAGCTCGACGACGGCGAGGCCGAACTGCTGCGCACCGTGGAGCAGTTCCGCGCCGAGGAGATGGAACACCGCGATATCGGCCTGGCGCACGGCGCCGAACAGGCGCCGGGCTATCCGCTGCTGTCGGCGGCCATCAAAACCGGCTCGAAACTGGCCATCTGGCTGTCGAAACGGATCTGATCCGCTCCGCCCGGCGCCGCCGCTCAAGGGGTGTCGAGCTCCATGTCCCAGTACAGGAAGTCGCGCCAGCTTTCATGCAGATAGTTGGGCGGAAAGGCGCGGCCATGGCTTTGCAGCAGGCCGGTGCTGGGCTCGGCCGGGCGGATGCGCGGATGCATGTCGGCCTCGTGCGGCAGGCGGCTGCCCTTGCGCAGATTGCAGGGGCCGCAGGCGGTGACGATATTGTCCCAGGTGGTCAGCCCGCCCTGGCAGCGCGGGATCACATGATCGAAGGTGAGATCGTGGCTGGGAAAGGGCTGGCCGCAATACTGGCAGGTGAAACGGTCGCGCAGGAACAGGTTGAAGCGGGTGAAGGCCGGGCGGCGGCTGGCGGGGATGTAATCCTTCAGCGAGATCACGCTGGGCAGGGCCATCTCCCAGCGCGGCGAACGGATGCGGCGGGCGTAATTGGCCACCACGATCACCCGGTCGGCCACCACCGCCTTGACGGCATCCTGCCAGGGCCATAAAGACAAAGGATAGTAGCTGAGCGGGCGGTAATCCGCGTTCAGGACCAAGGCAGGACAACCATCGAGCGTCATCTGCAAAAGCCTCCTCGATCACGAGGGATAGCTACTGAATGTCAGTGTATCTACCAGATACGCGGCAGCTCAAGCATAACAGTTCGGTGAATTCGCATTTGCGGAAAAAAGTATGAGCGCTTTCGTCACCCGCTTCGCCCCCAGCCCCACCGGCCATCTGCATCTGGGCCACGCCCATTCCGCCCTGTTCGCCGCCCGCCAGGCCGGAACCGGCGGGCGCTTCCTGCTGCGCATCGAGGATATCGATCCGCTGCGCTGCCGCCCGGCCTTCATCGCCGCCATCGCCGAGGATCTGGCCTGGCTGGGCCTGACATGGCCGCAGCCGGTGCGCCGCCAGTCGGACCATCTGGCCGATTACGCCGCCGCCCTGAAACACCTGGAAGGCCTGGGCCTGCTCTATCCCTGCTTTTGCACCCGCGCCGATATCGCCCGCGAGATCGAACAGTCGGGCCACGCCCCGCACGGCCCCGATGGCCCGCTCTATCCCGGCCTGTGCCGCGCCCTGGCCGCCGCCGAAGCCGCCGCCCGCCACGCCGCCGGCCAGCCCTGCGCGCTGCGCCTGCACATGGCCAAAGCCCTGGCCCTGGCCGGCCCCCTGCGCTGGCACGACCTCGACCAGGGCTGGCAAACCGCCCGCCCCGACCTCTTCGGCGATATTGTCCTGGCCCGCAAGGATGTGCCCGCCAGCTACCACCTGGCCGTAACCGTGGACGATGCCCTGCAAGGCATCACCCTGGTTACCCGCGGCCAGGATCTCTTCGAGGCCAGCCACGTCCACCGCCTGCTGCAAGCCCTGCTGAACCTGCCGGTGCCGCAATGGCGCCACCACCCCCTGCTGCGCGACGAACACGGCAAACGCTACGCCAAACGCGATAACGCCCTCACCCTGCGCTCCTTCCGCGAGGCCGGAAAAACCCCGGCGGAGGTGCGGGCGCTGGCGGGCTTTTAAGGGGCGCGGACGCGGGGCGTGGGGCTGTGGCGCTGTGGTGCCGGTTTGGCGTGCGCCACCGGGCTGCCGCCCGAACCCGCCCGGAAGGACTCGGTCCTTCCGGACCATCCTGGGGGGAGGCGGTTTTGCGCTCATGGTGGTCACTCAAAGGTCGGCCCCAGTTCCTGGCAGCTGACACCGCAGATGAGTGCACTGTCAGCGAAATTCCATTCCTGTAATGGCAAACGAAAATTACGGTGACGGCGGTTTCGACCAGATTCGGACATTGAGCCCGAGTTCGCCGACGATGCTGGTAATCGTTCGAAGGTTGTCGAGTATTCTCTCGATCTGATCGTTTTCGAGAAATGACCGGCGCACAGATGGCTCGAATGAATCCGGAGGCATTTTGATCGCCAAGAAGAGGCGACTGTCGCAGAACGATGCGTTGAAAGTCCCGACGGTATCGTGGAGGTGTTTTAGCCGCTCCATCAGCGAGGGGGTCAGGATGTAACGGGCTGAGACCTGGTCCGTCGACGTCACTGAGAACCGTTTCTCGAAATCCGGGTCTTCTAGCGCGATATGGGACCCGAAAAATTTGCTGAAAAAGTTGGAGGACCGAGGACGGACCAAAGTCCGGCCGGTGAAATGCTTATTGAAGTCGGCGACGAAGAACAGACCGTTGAAGATGGTCCGGTATCGGGTTTCCGTCTTGCTATGCCCGTCCGAATCCGTGGTCGTCTGCTGGTACTGCTCCTCCGCGTTGACGAATGAAAAACGGACGGCAGTATCACCTATGCGCCCCTCGACCAAATCTTTCCCCGAGTAGCGATTCGGGTACTGATACAGTTCAGCCGCGTTGAACGTCCTCTCGTCGATATAGCCGTCCATATGGAAGGCGAGGCTCGGATCGATGTTGGCAAGGAGGACGGGGATCACCTCCCTCTTGAAGGCGCGCTTGAGACGATTGCTGATAGCACCGACAATGATCGCCGACAGGATCATACCGATGACCTCGCAACCCAGAGCCGCCATGGGTGCACCGGCCACTCTCAGGCAGTACAGAGCCAGCCCGGTGGTAAGGAACAGGATAGATCCGGCGTAGACCCAGCCCTTCGATCGGCTGCTTACCCTATCGTCTTCGAGCCGCGCCAGCGACGCGGCGAGGCATTCAGATGTTGGCAACTTATCTCCAGACCTTCACGGGCTCGCGCTCATTCACGGTTGCCTCGAACAGGGCCTGCTCGCGGTAGCCCATCACCGAAGCCATGATGCTGGTCGGAAACGTTTGGACAGCATTGTTGTAGGACGTGATCGCTGCGTTGTACGCACGCCGTGCTGCGGAGAGTTGCTCTTCGACTTCGTTGAGAGAGCGCTGAAGCAGTGTGAAAGTCTCGATCGCCTTCAGTTCAGGGTAGTTCTCGACCAGGGCGAACACCGACCGAAGCTGGGACGACAGCTTAGCGTCCATCGCGACACTCTCGTCCGGATCGGTTTGAAGAAGATTGGCGCGAGTCTCCGCGAGTTCCTTCAGCAGTTTCTCCTCGTAGCCCATGTACTTCGCGCACGCGGCCACCAGGTTCGGGATCAGGTCGAACCGCTTCTTGAGCTGAGCGTCGATAGACGAGAAGGCGAACTGCACCTGATTTTTCTTTTGTATCAGCGAATTATAGAGCGCAATCAGAAAAACGATAACCACGCCGCCAATAGCATACGGAACCCACTGCCCCATCCCAGCCCCCGTTATCCGGCAGGACAATCTGCCACGAATGATGAATGAGCTTATTCACTTCCAGATTTCGGTGCCAGTGCATTTAATTCGGATGTCCGCTTAACCTCCTTCTAAACCCGTCCTTCCGCAATCGGCCCACATCCCCCTCATCCGGAAGTCAAGAAGGCCGCGCCTTCTTGTGGGTGCAGGGCAAAGCCCTGCCGTCTCCCGTTCCCCGTTTCCCGTCCCCTTTGCCCGTTCCGGCAAAACGCTTCCTACCGGATATCCTCATCGAACAGGTCGGTCAGTTGGCTCATCACCGTTCCGCCCAGGTCTTCGGCGTCGGAGATGGTGACGGCGCGGCGGTAGTAGCGGGTTACGTCGTGGCCGATGCCGATGGCGGCCAGTTCCACGGGCGAGCGGTCTTCGATCCAGGTGATGACCTCGCGCAGGTGGTGTTCCAGGTAGCTGCCGTTATTGACCGACAGGGTGGAATCGTCCACCGGGGCGCCGTCGGAGATCACCATCAGGATGCGGCGTTGTTCCGGGCGGGCCAGCAGGCGGTCGTGCGCCCACAGCAGGGCTTCGCCATCGATATTTTCCTTCAGCAGGCCTTCGCGCAGCATCAGGCCCAGGTTTTTGCGGGCGCGGCGCCAGGGGGTATCGGCGGCCTTGTAGATGATATGGCGCAGGTCGTTCAGGCGGCCGGGCTGGGCGGGTTTGCCCTCGGCCATCCATTTTTCGCGGGCCTGTCCGCCTTTCCAGGCCTTGGTGGTGAAGCCGAGGATTTCCACCTTCACGCCGCAGCGTTCCAGGGTGCGGGCCAGGATATCGGCGCTCATCGAGGCCACGGTGATGGGGCGCCCGCGCATGGAGCCGGAATTGTCCAGCAGCAGCGAGACCACGGTATCGCGGAAGTCGGTATCCTTTTCCAGTTTGAACGACAGGCTTTGCATCGGGTTGATCACCACGCGGGCCAGGCGTCCGGCGTCGAGCAGGCCTTCGTCGAGGTCGAACTCCCAGGCCCGGGTCTGCTTGGCCATCAGGCGGCGCTGCAGGCGGTTGGCCAGGCGGCTGACCACGCCCTGCAGGTGGGTGAGCTGCTGGTCGAGCAGCTGGCGCAGGTGGGCCAGTTCCTCGGGCTCGCACAGATCCTCGGCGGCGATCACCTGATCGAAGGCGGTGGTGAAGGCGCGGTAGGGGGTGGCGTTGTGGTCCTGGAAGCGGCTGTTGTGGCCGGGGCGGGCCCGGCTGGGGCCGGCAGCCTCGTCGGCGCCCTGGCCCGGCACTTTCAGGCTGTCGCCGTCGCCGTCCTCCTCGCCCTCTTCGGCGCCGCTGCTTTCGGCATCGCCCTCCTGGCCCTGGTCGTCGCCCTGGCCGGGGCTGCCCCGGCTGTCGTCGCTGGCGGATTTCTCCTGCGGGGCGCTGTCGCCGCCCTGGGCTTCGGCGCTGTCCTCCTCGCGCTCCAGGTCCTCTTCCGGGGGTTCGATCTCCTGGGCTTCGATCTCCAGCAGGGCGATGATCTCGCGCAGGATTTTGTCGAAGCGGTCCTGGTCGGCCAGGCTGCTGGCCAGGCGGGGCAGCACGGCGCCGATGCGCGTCTCGATATGGGGGCGCCACAGATCCACGGCCTTGGCGGCGGCGGGGGGCAGGGCGGCGGCGCTGAAATGCTCGCGGGCGATCAGCCGCACCGCCTCGGCCAGGGGCATCTGTTCGCGGGCTTCGATCTGATCGTAGCCCTCGGCGCGGTAGCGGGCCTCCAGGGCCTGGGCCAGATTGTCGGCCAGGCCGGGCATGCGCCGCCCGCCCAGGCTTTCGGCGCGGGCCTGGGCCACGGCGTTGTAGATATCGCGGGCCTCCTGGCTGGCGGGCATGCGGCGGGCGTGCAGGGCCTCGTCCACATAGCGCAGGCGGCAGGCGGCGGCATCGGCGGCGCCGCGCAGCAGCATGAGATCGCGGGCCGACAGGGCGCGGGGCGGCACCGGCAGGCGCACCTGATCGCCGCGCACGCACGAGGGGCCAACGCCGTACTGCACCGAGATATCGCCGCGCCCGGCGATGGCCCGCACCGTGGCGGTGGTGACGCGCCGCGCCAGATCGGCGACGCTTTCCTGCTGACCGGGGGCCTGCATGGCTTTTCCGCTGCCGCTCATGACACTCTTTTTCCGCTGCCGCTCATGCCGTTCTCTTTCCGCTGCCGCTCATGTGGTTTCAGCCCGCCACGGCGCGGGCCAGGGTTTCCGGCAGCTCCACGCCGAAGCAGCGCTGATAGTATTCGGCCACCAGCGAGCGCTCGGTTTCATCGCACTTGTTGAGGAAGGTCAGGCGGAAGGCGAAGCCGATATCGCCGAAGATGCGCATGTTCTCGGCCCAGGTCAGCACCGTGCGCGGGCTCATCACCGTGGAGATATCGCCGTTGATGAAGCCCTGGCGGCTGAGATCGGCCACCTGCACCATGCGGCCGATGGTGCCGGCGCCGAAGCGCTGGTCGAGATCGTCCATCTTGGCCTGGACGATGTTCACCTCGGCATCATGTTCCAGATAATTGAGGGTGGTGACGATGTTCCAGCGGTCCATCTGGCCCTGGTTGATCTGCTGGGTGCCGTGGTAAAGCCCGGTGGTGTCGCCCAGGCCGATGGTGTTGGCGGTGGCGAACAGGCGGAAGGCGGCATGGGGGCGGATCACCCGGCTCTGGTCCAAAAGGGTCAGCTTGCCTTCCACTTCCAGGATGCGCTGGATCACGAACATCACGTCGGGGCGGCCGGCGTCGTATTCGTCGAACACCAGGGCGGTGGGGTGCTGCAGGGCCCAGGGCAGGATGCCCTCGCGGAATTCGGTCACCTGCTGGCCGTCCTTCAGCACGATGGCGTCCTTGCCGATGAGGTCGATGCGGCTGACGTGGCTGTCGAGATTGATGCGGATGCAGGGCCAGTTGAGGCGGGCCGCCACCTGCTCGATATGGGTGGATTTGCCGGTGCCGTGATAGCCCTGCACCATGACGCGGCGATTGAAGGCGAAGCCGGCCAGAATGGCCATGGTGGTATCGTGGTCGAACAGGTAGGCCTCGTCGCGGTCGGGCACATGTTCGCTGCCCTGGCTGAAGGCGGGCACCCGCATGTCGGTGTCCAGCCCGAACACCTCGCGCACCGAAAGGGTGATGTCGGGGGCGGCCAGGGGGTGGTCGGAGGGCAGGGCGGTCTGGGGCATGTCGCTCATGAAAAAAACCTGTCGCGGTAGGGGGTGTTTCAGCCGGCCAGGGCGTCCAGCAGAATCTGGTAGGCCTGGCCGATTTGTTTGAAGCGTTCCTCCGCCGCCTTGTCACCGTTGTTGGCGTCGGGGTGGTGCTGTTTGCAAAGATCCTTGTAGCGGGCCTTCAGGGACTCCACCGTCAGGGGGTAGTGCAGGTCCATCAGCGCCAGGGCCTGTTCCTCGGCCGGTGGCGGGCGGCGCTCCCTGGCGGCGGGGCCCAGATCGTCTTCAAAAAAGCCGAAGCCGTCCTTCACCCGCTCGGGGTCCAGGCGCCAGCGGCCGCCGCTCATGGTGCCCAGCGGCCAGGTGGGGCGCTGCCAGGTGGTATCGTAGCGCACCATGCGCTCGATCTCCTCGGGGCGCAGGCCGGCGTAATAATCCCAGGCCAGATTGTACTGGCGCACATGCTCCAGGCAGAACCAGTAATAGTCGGTCAGGGCATCGCGGGATTTGGGGGCGCGGTATTCGCCGCACTGGGTGCAGCCGGGATGATCGCAGGGCCGGAAATCCCCTTGCGGAGCGGTTTTGTCGCGCGGCGGCCAGAATTTCCGTGTTTGTCCGGTCATGATGGCCCACTATGCTCGGAGAGACCAGCTCTGGCAATCATCCTGTCGGAAAGGATGGGGTGGCGATTTTGTCAAATAAAGTAGGGGTATTCATGTCGGTGCGCGCGCGGATGGAAGAGAAATTGATGGCGGCGCTGTCGCCGCTGCATCTCGAGATCGAGGATGACAGCGGCCGCCATGCCGGCCATGGCGGGGCCGCCCCCGGCGGCGAAAGCCATTTCGCCTTGCGCATCGTGGCCGAGGCCTTTGCCGGGAAATCGCGGGTGGAACGGCAGCGGATGGTTTATAAGGTGCTGTCCGAGGAACTGGCCGGCACCGTGCATGCCCTGTCGCTGTCGGCGCTGGCCCCGGCGGAAGCGGCCTGAGCGGGCCTGGAGCCCGCCTTGCTTATGGGGAGGGGGCTCCGCCGTTTGGCGGTGTTCGGGCGGATGCGTTTTAAACCTTTAGGCGTATCCCTTGCCTGCGCACCCGCAACAGATGTATTCCTGTTGCAATCGGATGGTCATTTCGCTTATGAATGCCGGCGTGATGTGATCATTCTACAGGGAGTTAACCATGCCGGGAGGATCTCTCCTCAATCGCAATGTCACTATTGCGGGGCGGCGCACCAGCATGAAGCTGGAACCGGACATGTGGGATGCCCTGGACGAGTTGTGTCGCCGCGAACGCGCCACCGTGCACGAGGTGTGCACCACGGTGGCCAGCCGGCATCGCGGTAATAATCTGACGGCGGCCATGCGGGTGTTCATTCTGGGCTATTTCCGCGCCGCCGCCACCGAACTGGGGCACCAGGCGGTGGGGCACGGCCCGATGCAGGAGCGGCCCCTGGCGCCGCGCCGCGAACTGGCCGAGGCGGCGGACTGATCTTCGGCGATGCGAAAACGCCCCCGCGGCTTTTGGCGGCGGGGGCGTTTTCTTTCATACCGCCCGGTCAATGAATTGACCGGGCGTACCGTCCCTCGCCGGGCGGCGGCATCCGCCGCCTTGGCCGCTCGCTCAATGCTCGCTGGAAACCGGCCAACGAGCCACTGCAACGGTTGGCCGGTTTCATACCGCCCGGTCAATGAATTGACCGGGCGGCTGCCTCCTTAAGCCTTGGCCGGCATTACAGTACCGTCAGCATCGAGGCCACCAGGGGATGGCGCACGATATCGCGGTCGGTCAGCTGCACCACCGCCACATCGGGCAGGCCGTTCAGGCGGTCGGCGATCTGGGACAGGCCGGAAATGCCGGGCAGCAGATCGCTTTGATCGGGGTCGCCGGTCAGCACCATGGTGGAATGCCAGCCCAGGCGGGTCAGCAGCATCTTCAATTGGCCGTAGGTGCAGTTCTGCGCCTCGTCGATCACCACGAAGGCGTTGTTCAGGGTGCGCCCGCGCATGAAGGCGATGGGGGCGATTTCGATGGAGCCGTCGGCGATGGCGGCGCGCAGGCGCTTGCCGCCCATGCGGTCGGACAAGGCGTCGTAGAGCGGGCGCAGATAGGGGGCCAGCTTCTCCTGCATGTCGCCGGGCAGAAACCCTAAGCTTTCCCCGGCTTCCACGGCGGGCCGCGACAGCACGATGCGGCCCACCCGGCCCTCGTCCAGGGCTTCCACGGCGGCGGCGATGGCCAGATAGGTCTTGCCGGTGCCGGCCGGGCCCAGGGCCAGGGTGAGGTTCGAGTCCTCGAAGGCGTCCAGCAGAGCCTGCTGGTTCTCGCCCTGCGGCCGCACCTTCTTCACATAGCTCTGGTCGCGCTGGGGATCGTCTCCCAAAGGATCCCAGCCCTGGGCGGCATGGTGGCCGTACAGGGGATGAACGTTGCTGATGGGCTTGGTCTGCACTTGTCGGGAACGCTTGGCCATTCGAAGCTCCTGAAAGTGAAAAAGCCCCCCCGGAAACGGAGAGGCTTTTAATGATAGCGGCGGCAGTACGGCAGACGGCCTGCCGGGCAGTCCTGCATCGGGGGAACTGCAATATGCAATCGGTGTCGGAACGGACCCATGCACCTTCCTCCAACCAGGGGGAACGACAGGAATCCTAGCCGATGACTGTGCCGCGTGCCACCGTTTCTTGGGGGTGTAAACGAAAGTTCACGCCAGATCTTGACGGCCAGCGCCCGGCGTCTGAGGGACACACACCTGGAAGCCGCGCATGCGGCTGACTAGCGCGTTGAGCGCGCCGGAGCGTTGCCGGAGCGCGAGCGCAGGCATAAGTGAGGACAAGCCAAGGCGGCGGCACGCCGCCGCCCGGCGCCTGAGGGGCATATCCGGAAGC
>JAJZGK010000327.1 GCA_021798485.1 Pseudomonadota bacterium | reverse complement strand
CGGCACCGCCGCCAGGCGCGGCAGCAGCCCGGCGGCCACGCGGTGGCGGTTGTAGCCGGCGTAAAGCTCGTCGCCGCCATCGCCCGACAGCGACACCGTGACATGGCGGCGGGTCAGCTCCGACACCAGCAGGGTGGGAATTTGCGAAACATCGGCAAAGGGCTCGTCGTACCAGCGGGGCAGATCGGGCACCACCCGCAAGGCATCGGCCTGGGTGACGTAAAGCTCGGTATGATCGGTGCCCAGGTGCCCGGCCACCAGCCGCGCCTGCCCGGCCTCGTCGTAGGCGCCCTCGTGAAACCCGATGGAAAAGGTTTTCACCGGACGGGAGCTTTGCGCCTGCATCAGGGCCACCACCGCCGAGGAATCGACGCCGCCCGACAGGAAGGCCCCCAGCGGCACATCGGCGGCCATATGGCGGCGCACCGCATCCTTCAGCAGCGTCTCCAGCTCCTCCACGGCCTCGGCGTCGGACCGGTCGAAGGCGGCACGGGCGGCCACGCCTTTTTCCGCCACCTCGGTCAGCGACCAATAGCGCCGTTCCGCGACCTCCCCGCCCGACCGAATGGTCAGGATGGTGCCGGGGGCAAGCTTGGAAATGCCGGAATAGATGGATTTTCCGCCGCCGACATAGCCATAGCGCAGATAAGAGGCCAGGGCGGCGCGGTCGGTTTCCGGCCGCCAGCCGGGGTGGGCCTTCAGCGCCTTCAGCTCCGAACCGAACAGCAGCAGCGCCCCGAAACGCCCCCAATAGAGCGGCTTGATGCCCAGACGGTCGCGGATCAGGTGCAGGCAGCGCTCCTCGCGGTCCCACAGGGCCATGGCGAACATGCCCTGCAGGCGGACCACCGTCTCCTCCAGGCCCCAGACCGCCAGGGCCTCGACGAAGACCTCGGTATCCGAGGTGCCGCGAAACCGGCAGCCCTTTTGCAAAAGCTCGGCGCGCAGATCCTCGGCATTATAGATCTCGCCGTTATAAACCAGCTGATACCGCCCCGAGGACGAGGCCATGGGCTGGTGCCCCAGCGGCGACAGATCGAGAATGGACAGGCGGCGATGCGCCAGGGCCACGCCGCTGTCCTCGTCCTGCCACAGGCCCTGATCATCGGGGCCGCGATGGCGCAGGCTGTCGGCCATGGCGGCGATGATCGCGCCCATGTCCGGCCCGCGTCCGTCCTGTTGCCAAAATCCGGCGATTCCGCACATGAAGGCCGCTCCCTAGCGCCGATCCAGCATCTGACGGTAAATCTGCAGATGGCGGGCCACGATCACCCGCTGGTCGAAATGGCTTTCCGCCCGCTGCCGCGCCAGATGCCCCATGCGGGCGCGCAGCTCCGCGTCCCGCGTCAGGGTGGTGATGGCCTCGGCCAGGGCGTCGCGGTCGCCGGGAGTCACCATAAGACCCTCGACGCCGGGATGTATCACGTCGCGGCAACCGGTGGCGGTGGTGGTGATCACCGCCCGCCCGCAGGCCATGCCCTCCAGCAGCGCCTTGGGCAGCCCCTCGCGGTAGGACGGCAGCACCGCCACATGGGCGCCGCGCCACACCGCCGGGATATCGCTTTGATGGCCCAGCCACTCCACGATGCCGTCGCGGCGCCAGCCGTCCAGTTCGGCCTCGGTCAGCGAACTGGGATTGTGCGGATCGGCCGCCCCCACCAATCGGATCACGGCGGGAATGTTCCGGATTCGCAACATGCGCGCCACCTCCACCAGATCGGCCACGCCCTTGTCGCGCAGCATGCGGCACACGCAGGCGAACACCACCGGCGGCGCGGCGGGAAAGGGCTGTTCGGCGAAATGATGCAGATCGGCCCCCATGCCGGCGATCAGGACCAATCGGTCGGGAGGCAGGACATTCCCTTGCAAAACAACGTTTTTATCGTCGTCGTTCTGAACGATCAGGGTGCGGCGGCGTCCGGCCAGGCCGAAGCGGAATCCGGCCAGCAGCACCCGGCGCAGCAGCGACAGATGGCGGCCCCGCCCGCTGGTGAACAGGTAGCCCAGCCCGCCCAGGGCCGCCACCAGGGCGGGAACCCCCAGCAGCCGGGCGGCGATGGCGCCATAAAGCACCGGCTTCATGCCCACGGCATGGACGATATCGGGACGATGGCGGCGCAGCACCGCCAGAATACGCAGAAAAGTGAGAAAATCACGGAAGGGATTCAGGCCGCCGCGATCGAAATTCATCGCCTCCAGGCCGCAGCCCATGGCGGTGATCTCGCCGCTTTGCGCCCCGGCATTGGCCGCCACCACCGCCTGCCAGCCCTCTTTCAGGCAGGCCTCGGCCAGCGGCTTGCGATGCGACAGGAAGTACCAGTCCTCGGCGACCAGAAAGAGAATTTTCGTCATAACCCTGAGCCCGTGCGTTAGCGAAGCGGCGGCGCCGCCCGAGGCCTTTAGTAGCAGAGGCGGAGCATCGCCCCAATGATTAAGATTTCAGGAGGTGGCGCGCCATCTGTTCCAGCCCCAGGGTAACGTTTTGCGGCGGCTGCCAATCGAAATCGCGGCAAAAGGCGCTGTTGTCCACCTGCAGCGAGTCGGTCAGGCGCCGGGCCGCGCCCGGCCGTCCGGCCAGCCCGGCGGCCAGCCGCAGCCACGCGGGCGGGCAAGGCAG
>JAJZGK010000326.1 GCA_021798485.1 Pseudomonadota bacterium | reverse complement strand
CGGCGGCGGCCAGCTGCGCGGTTTTGCCGCCGGGGGCGGCGCAAAGATCGGCCACCAGCTGGCCGCGCACGTCGCCCAGCAGGCGGGCGGGCAGGGCGGCGGCGGCATCCTGCACCCACCAGGCGCCGTCGCCGTAGCCGGGCAGGGCGGTCACGGAACCGCCGGGGGCGCGGCGCAGGCTGCCGGTGGGCAGTAGCTCCGCCTCCAGCCGGCCGCACCACAGGGCGGCATCGCCCTTGACGGTGAAATCAAGGGGGGCCTCGCGCAGATGGGCGTGGGCGATGGCGCGGCAGCCGGCCTCGCCGTAGGCGGCGCTCCAGCTGTCCCACAGCCAGTCGGGGGTGTTCAGCCGTTCGGCATCCTGCGCCGCCACCAGGCTTTCCCCCTCGCGGCCCAGGCGGCGCAGCACGGCATTGACCAGTTTGGCATGCCCGGCCAGACCGGCGGCGCGGGTCATCTCCACGGCGGTATCCACGGCGGCATGCCCGGCCACCCCCAGGAACAGAAGCTGGCAGGCCCCCAGCCGCAGAATATCCTCGGCCCAGGCGGCGCGGGGCGGCAAGGGCTGTTCCAGGCAGCGGCGCAGCAGGGCGTCGATCTGGCCCAGGCGGCGCAGGGTGGTGGCGGCCAGCAGGCGGGCGAAGGCGCGGTCGCGCTCGTCGAGGCCGCCGAGATCCAGGGCGTCGTCCAGGGCCTGGCGGCGGCGCAGCACCGCCGACAGGGCTTCGACGGCGGCGGCGCGGGCGCCGAACTGGACGCGGGACAGGGAAAGGGTCAAAGCGGAACTCCTGCCGGACGGACCGGCTTGCAACATCGGGGCGGTGGGCATAACTATGCCTTAACCGCGTTTCATGCAATCAGGGACCAGATCATGACCGATACGCCGCCCGCCGAAAACCGTCCGGAGACCGGAAACGAGACGGCCAAAGCCCCCGCCCCCGCCGCCGGCCAGCCCGCCGAGCATGGCGGCCCCAAGGGGCCGGAGCCCACCCGTTACCAGGATTGGGAGCGGGGCGGGCGCTGCGTCGATTTCTAATCCGGCGCTGTGCCGAGGCCGGCGATGAAGGGCAGCAGCGCCGCCAGCACCTGATCGGGATGCTGCAGATGCGGGCTGTGGCCGCAGTCCTCGATCACCACGGCGCGGCCCAGGCCGGGCGGCAGCCGCTCCACGATGCCGTCGATCTGGCGCAGGGTGGCGTATTCGTCCTGGCGGCCCTGCAGGGCCAGCACCGGCACGGTGATCCGCTGCATCTCGGCGGCGACATTCCAGGCGCGGAACTCCGGCCGCTGCCAGGTTTCGGCCCAGGCGGCGAAGGTGTCGGCGGTTTTGTCGCCGTGATATTTGGCCAGACCGGCATGCAGGCCGCCCGGCTTGGCGGCGTGATAGGCGGCGTGGGCCTGACGGATGCCGTCCAGGGTGATGTCCTCGACGAAAATATGCGGGGCCATGGCGATCACCGCCGCCAGTCCCGGCGGCGGCGCCAGCGCCGCCGACAGCAGGGCGATACTGCCGCCGTCGGAATGGCCCACCAGCAGCGGCCGGGCGATCTCCAGGCGCGCGAGCAGCGCCGGCAGCGCGGTGCGGGCCTCCTGCTGCAGATAGTCGAAGGGGCGGGGCAGGGTCAGCGGATCGGAGCGGCCATAGCCCAGACGGCTGTACACCACGCCGCCGCAGCCGCTGGCCGCCACCAGCCGGGCGGGGAAATCGCGCCATTGCCGGATCGAGCCCAGGCCTTCGTGCAGAAAAACCAGGGTGGGGGCGCCGGGGCGCTGCGGCGCCAGCCACTGCACATCCAGGCGGCCGCCCGGCAGGGGCATCAGGTAGGGGGCGTCCATGTTCTCCTCATCGCTGCATTCCGACGTTCGCCGAAAGCGCGATAAAGCGCAAAAGCTTTTTCCACCCCTTGAGGATGGCCGGGGCAATACCGAAATAGAACAACAGGCGCCTGGCGCCGGCCTTTGTCATCCAACATCCTGAAAGGGGGCGATATGGTCGCGTGTCTCGGTCTTTGCAATCATGTCGACGGATACTGCCTGGGATGCGGTCAGGATCTCGCCGAACTGGATCGGTCCTCTTCCATGCGCGATGATCAGGAGGACGCGCAGGACCTGGTGGGCCTGCCGGGAATAGAGGATATCGGGTAATCCGCATCCCGCTTCGTTGCAACATCGTCAAAATCAAAACCGCCGCTCCGGACAGGCCCGGGAGCGGCGGTGCTGTTTTGTGGTCAGACGGCCATCCGCGGCGGGATCCAGGCGGAGTCCCCATGCGGTTCGAAATCCTCCTTGGAGACGCCGCAATCGGGGCAGCACCAGTCGTCGGGGATATCCTCGAAGGCGGTGCCGGGGGGAATGCCCTCGTCGGGCAGGCCGAGAACCGGGTCGTAGACCAGGCCGCAGACCACGCAGATCCAGATTTGATCGTTCGTCATGCTCGTCATCCTCGCTCAATCGGCTGTGCCGTGGGCGGCCAGGGTGTCGCGGTAGTGGTTGGCGTGTTTCTCCTCCACCTTGGCCAGGGCGGCGAACCGCTTGGCGGCGGTGGCCAGAAGGCGGGCGAAGCGTTCGGCATGCTCCCGCGATTCGGCGATCTGGCCGTCGATCTCGGCCACGGCGGCCTGCTGT
>JAJZGK010000087.1 GCA_021798485.1 Pseudomonadota bacterium | reverse complement strand
GAGGGGCCACGTGGCCCCGTCTGGCCGTGTGCCAAGCGGAAAGACGTGGATGGCCGGGTCGGAGCCCGGCCAAGACGCGGTTGGAAAGGCAGGCGTTTCGTGGCGCCGGAACCATAGGGATAAGCCAGCCGCCGTATTATGCCAACCGGCCAACCCGTCACGTCAACGGTTGGCCGGTCTTGTTTAAGGGGTCAGGGCGTGAAGATCTTCATGCCGGTCTGTTCCGGCAGGGGCAGGCCCATATCGGCATTGCCCAGGGGGCGGTGCATGATCACGGCATCGATCCAGCGGCCGAATTTCAGGCCGATGCCGCGCAGCACGCCTTCCTGACGGAAGCCCATCTTGCGGTGCAGGCTGATGGAGCCGAGATTGGCGGAATCGCCGATCACCCCGATCATCTGGCGGTAGCCCAGGGCGGTGCAGCGCTCGATCAGGCTGCCCAGCAGGGCGCCGCCAATGCCGCGCCGGGCCACGCCGGGGGCCACATAGATGGAATCCTCGATGGTGTAGCGGTAGGCCGAGCGGAAGCGGAACGGCCCGGCATAGGTATAGCCCAGGATTTCGCCATCGGTTTCGGCCACCAGATAGGGCAGGCCCCGTTCCAGGGTGCGGGCGCGGCGGGCCTGCATGTCCTCGACGCTGGGGGGGATTTCCTCGAACGAGGCGCAGCTTTTGGTGACATAGAAGCTGTAGATGGCCTGAATGGCCGCCATGTCCTCGGCGGTGGCGTCGCGGACGGTGACGGGCAGGGGGGCGGTGATCATGGAAGCAGGTCTCTTGCCGGAAAAGCCGCCAGGGCGGCGATCAGATGGGTGAGGTCGGTCCGCAGGGAGGAAAAGCCGGGGGTGCGGATGTGGGTGGCCTCATCCATGTAAAGGCCGCGGTCCACCTCGATCTGCAGCGCATGCACGCCCAGATGGGGTTTGCCGTAATGGCGGGTGGTGAAGCCGCCGGCATAGGGGGTGTTGTGCAGCACGCGATAGCCGCGATGGCGCAGCGCCGCATCGACGGTGCGGGTGATGTCCGGATGGCAGGCCGAGCCGAAACAATCGCCCAGCACGAAATCCACCCGGCCCTCGCCCTGCGGCTGGCTGGCCCCCGGCGACGGCATGGAATGGCAATCCACCAGAATGCAATAGCCGAAGCGCTGGCGGGTTTTGTCCACCAGATCGCTCAAGGCGGCGTGATAGGGGCGGTAAAGCTCGCGCACCCGCCGTTCGGCCTCGGCGAAGGACAGCTTGCGGTTATAGATCTCGGCCCCCGACGACACCAGCCGGGCAATGGTGCCCAGCCCGGCCCGCACGCGGGGGCTGTCGGTTTTGACATACGCGGGCAGGGCCTCGTCGAACATGGCGGGGTCGAGCTCGTAGGGTTCGCGGTTGACATCGAGATAGGCGCGGGGAAACAGGGCCTTCAGCAGCGGCGCCCCCAGGGCCGGGGCGGCGGCGTAAAGCTCGTCGACGTAAGAATCTTCCGAGCGGCGCAACATCACGGGATCAAGCCCCGATTGGGCCAGAAAGGCGCCGGGATAGTCGCGGCCGCTGTGCGGCGAGGCAAAAACCAGCGGCACGCGCTGAAGCTCGGGGCAGAGGATCTCCAGCGCGGCGGCGAACGGTTCATGCGGCGACAGACTGTTCATGTCTTCCGGTTTAGTGCAAAACATCCGTGCTGTCATCTGTTCCCCCGGCAGGGCTGCCACCAGGGGGCGGGAAGAATTTTTCCCCCGCCCTTTTTTGCTCTTGCCAAGGGGCAAAGATGCGGCTAAAAGCACACCCCTCGACGGCACCAGCCGGCGATCGGGCGCTTAGCTCAGCGGGAGAGCACTTCCTTGACATGGAAGGGGTCACAAGTTCAATCCTTGTAGCGCCCACCACCGAAACCCCCAGGGAAACCTGGGGGTTTCGTCCGTTTTGGAGGCCGTTCAAAGGGCTGCCGCCACCTCGGGGTGGTTCCGCCAGTCCTCTTCCGTCATCTCCACCCCATGGAGCAGGAAGGCGCTGCCCTTCGGGCTCACGATGGCCGGCCCCAGGGGGTTGCCGATCTTGTCGAAGCGGCCTTTCCCGGCATCCCACTCCTTGATCACCACGGTTTCGCCATCCTTGGAGTAGAGGGCGCGATGGCTGCCGCGTGGGAACGGAGGTGTCTGGACCTTCGGCGTCAGATTTTCCCGCCAGGCCAGCAGGACGCCGCGGACGATGTCCAGGCACGGCCCCATGATCGGCTCAAAGGCCGGAGCGGCATCCACTTTATCCGCCAAGTCCCGGCCCAGGATCGGCTCGATCTCGGCCAGCCGGGCGTCGAGATCGTCGAGATGCGTCAGGTTGAGCCAGGGAAGGATGGCGGCGACTTCCTCCGGCTCGGCGAAGGCGGTACAGGCCAGATCAAAGACGTCGCGCGGCTGAAAGGTGCGACCGCGATAGACGATCTTCTTGGCCAGGATCTCCCTGGGGCGTTCGATCAAAACATCCCGTCCCAGCAGGGTGGCGGGCTCGACGGCATCATCGGTGATGACGGGAGCGACGGCGATGATGTCCACCTCCTGCAGTCCGGTCACCAGTTTGACCGCCGTGGCCTCCTCGCCGTAATCGGCAAACAGGTCCGCCGCCGCCTCGTTGACGCGCGGGGAACACCAGCGGACCAGCCGGGCATCGGTGACGAAAAGGTCGAGATCCCTGCTCTTGCGGTGCCCGTAGCGCCGCAGCAGCATCGACCCGCCGCCGATCTGGATGGGGAATGCGACTCCATGTTCGCGGACCACTTCGTCCACCACGGCGAAGCAGGCGGGCAGCAAGGATTTCCAGGGATCGTTGTGCGGCCCGTCAGGCAGCGGGTACGAGGACATTCAGATGTTCCTCCAATTCGGGGCGCCGCAAGGCCAGTTCGGCGCTATGGCCGCGGACGAACCGGGCCAGGGCCGGGGCTTTGATCCCGTGCCGATCACAGAAACGCAGGATGCTGACCAGCGGCACCTCCCCGAGGAACCGCCCCAAATGTCCGGCCCAAACAGCGGGGACGGTATCGCGCCGGATGGCGTCGGCCAGACTTTCCGCGCTGATGGGGTGGGGAAACGGCACGTTGACGCTGGTGATCACCAGGGTGTCGATGTCTGACGGCTGCGTGTAGCGCCGAGGCTGAGTGCGGCAGGCGGCGCGAACCTGGGCGACAATCGAGGCCACGTCGATAAGGGGTGTTTTGGCGCGGCGATGCTCGTCCCGCAATTTGGCGGCCAAGGCCAGAATCTGGGCGCGCCCCTGCGGCGGCACCAGCGTTTCGACCTTGACCAGATCCGCCGCCGCGCCCGACGTCTTGTAGCGTTCCTGTCGATCCCGCTTGGCCATCGCACACCGTCCTTCCGACAAAGATAGCGTCTCCTGGAGACGCGTTCAAGCCGAGGTTCAGGATAGAGGGCATCTCGGGGCACTGGAGGACGAGCCAGCGCGCAACACGCAGATGATACCGGCCAACCATTGAAGTGACTCGTTGGCCGGTATCCAGCGAGCATTGAGCGAGCGGCCAAGGCGGCGGATGCCGCCGCCCGGCGAGGGACGATACAACCGGTCAATTCATTGGGCGGTTGGTATGACTCGAGGGCGGAGACGTGAACATCTCGCGGGCGGGGCGGTAGAAGCCCGTTTCCTTAATTTCTTGATTTTAAGTGCGTCATTGCCGCAGTATAGGTGCCATGGCACGCGCCCTCATCACCGTTGTGGAAACTCCGGCCTTTGCCCGGCGGGCGGCCCATCTGCTGTCAAGCGAGGAAAAGGCCGAACTGATCGCCTTCCTGGCCGAATGCCCAGAAGCCGGAGACGAAATTCCCGGTACGGGCGGGGTACGCAAGGTGCGCTTCGCCGCCCAGGGGAAGGGGAAATCCGGCGGAGTTCGGGTGATCTACTACGTTTTTGACCATGACAACCCGCTTTATGCGGTTTTCATCTACGGCAAGGGCGAGCAAGCCAACCTGACGGCAGAGCAAAAGAAAGCGGTTTCGGCTTTTGCCGCTGGCATCAAGGCGGCAGCCAAGGCGCGGAGGATGGAATGAGCGACAGGAAAAATATCGGGAATGACTTGGTGGAAGCGATGGGCGAGGCTTTCGCCATTGCTTCGGGCCAGGCTGAAGCGGCAGCCGTTCATCGGGTGGCGGTGGAGCGGGATATCGACGTTCGCGCCATTCGGACCCGCCTTGGCCTATCGCGGGAACAATTCGCCCAGCGGTTCCATTTCCCCGCCCGCACGGTGCAGGAATGGGAACAGGGCCGCCGCCGTCCGGATCAATCGGCCAGGGCTTACCTTACGGTCATTGAACGCAATCCCCAGGCCGTGGAAGACGCCCTGTCGATCTGATCCCCTTAACCCCACGCACGGCATCGGACCAATCCTTGCCGCGCCCATCATCGAACCCCTAGGGAAACCTGGGGGTTTCGTCCGTTTTGGAGGATCCCCAGGCGGCGGTCCTGCGCGCGGTTCTAAAGGCTCTCTTCAGGCTGGATCGCCAGAAGCCGCGCCAACGCGAGGGTTGCCGCGTCGTCGCTGGGAGGGGCCTCGTTTTGGTAGAGCCCGAGCGGGACATGACGGGCGCCGCCTCTCTGCAGCCGGAGCGGATGCATGGATCCGGTTTGAAGGTCAGCCTCAATAAGGTGCAAGGGGAGCCAGCCGTAACAGAGGCCGTGCCGCACGGCATCGATCGCGGACTCGACGGTGCTCATGCGCCAGCAGCGGCCTTGTCTTGTCTGTTTGCCATCGGCGGCATCGTAGCCTCTGATCTCGACGAAGGGGTATTTGGCAAGCGCCGCCCGCGTTGGCGGGCGGGTGTGTGCGCTCAGGGGATGCGTTGCGGACGCAACGGCCACGAGACGGATATCCGCGATTCTGTCGACATCCGCCGCTCCCGGTTCGATCACCAGGATCGCCAGATCAAAAGACTCGGCAGGCAGGTCCTGCACGGTGAGGCGGACGGTCTCGACCAAATGGACTTCGGCATGCGGATAAAGCTTGGCTATGCGCCCAAGCGCCGCAAACAGGCGCTCTTTCGGGAACAGCGTATCGACGAGCAGGCGTATACGCACCGCATCGCCGCGCGCGATCCCGCGTCCACGCCGCTCGACCCGGACCAGATCCTCGATGAGCGGCGTCACCTCGGCAAGCAAGGCGGCGCCCGCTTCGGTGAGAACGGCGCGTCTGCCGCGATGTTCCAAAAGGTCGATGCCGACGGCCTCGCGCAATCTGGCGATCGCATAACTGATCGAAGACTGGCTGCGGTGGAGCGCGGAAGATCCGCGGAAGACGGTGTGTTTTCAGAACGAGCATCTGGACGAGATGCAAGCCTATCGTGATGCGGGTCCGACCTATCCGAAGCTGGTGATCGACGAGTTCGCCGACATTACGTTCCTCGAAGAGTGCGGCGCGAACGATGAGACGGTCATCGCCTGCGGCCCCGCAGACCTGCCGAAGGGCTACGCCGCGCGGCGGAACTGACCGACTGTTCGCTCGTTGTCCAGAGCGCCCGGATTGAAGTGAAGGGCGCCCCCGCCGCGCACCGTCTTTATCGGCCAAGATAGCGTCGCCAGGAGGCTTGTCTGGGGGCTGGCGTTCCCCTACCATGGAAAGGGAAATGGATAGAGCCTGATTTAAGATGCGCCGGTTAACCGTGCGCCGGGGGGGTCGCGGTGGGCGAGGTCGATGCAGCAACGTCTTCCCTGAAAAAGGAACGCGACCGCTACGTGTCCATGGCGTTCTGCTGGGGCGATCTTCTCTTCGAGCTGGACCGCGATTTGAAGATCGCCTTTGCCGAGGGGGCGGTGCAGGCTTTTTTCGGCAAAACCGCCGCCCAGCTGCGGGGCGTGTCCTTCCGCGATCTGGTGATGGCCTCCGATGTTCCCTTGGCGGGGCAGATCCTGAAAGCGGTGCTGAAGCCGGGGCGGGTGCACGACAGGCCGCTGCGCCTGAAGCTGGCCAACGGCCAGGCGCAGCCGGTGATGATGTCGGCCTATTGTCTGAACGCGACCGATGCCCCCATCTTTCTGGCTCTGCGCAGGGGGGCGCCGCCGTCCGCCGCCGCCGCCGGGGGCGATGCGGTGCCGCCCGGACGTGCCTTCGCCGATCTTGCCGCCAGCCGTCTTTATCAGATGCGCCAGGCCGGAGAGCCCGCCGAACTCTCCCTGGTGTCGCTGCCCGGACTGGAGGGGCTGCAAAGCCGGTTGGCCCCCGAAGGCGCCGAGGCGATGATCGGCGAGGTGGATCAAGTCCTGCTGGCCCATTCGGTGGGCGGCGATGCCGCGGCGAAAGTGGCCGATGGCCGTTATTCCATCGTGCATCCGGCGGAGATCCGCGCCGAGGATCTGGCGCGCCAGATCGAGGCGGTAACGCGGAAGTTCGATGTGGACGGCATCGGCCTGGCGGTGGAAACGGCCACCCTGAGCATGGAGGACGCCGCCGGCATCAGTGAGGAGGATCTGGCCAAGGGGCTGCTGTACACCCTGGGCAAATTCCGCGGCGCCGACGGCGGCGGGGCCAGCCTGAAGGAAATCTCGGCCAACATGACGGCCCTGGTGGGCGAGGCGGTGGCCGAGGTCAACCATTTCAAGCAGGTGGTGGCGCAGCGGGATTTTTACGTGGCCCTGCAGCCCATCGTGCATATCGCCACCGGCGAGATCCATCATTACGAGGCCTTGTGCCGCTTCGACCGGGCCGCCAAGGAATCCCCCTTTAAAACCATCACCTTCGCCGAGGAAACCGGGCTGATCCACGATTTCGACTTCGCCATGGCCAGGAAGGTGGTGGAGTGGCTGGGAAAATTTCCCCGCAACAACGACCGCTACCGCGTGGCGGTCAATGTGTCGGGCTATTCCATCGGCAAGGAGTCTTATGTTCAATCCCTGCATGCCCTGCTGCGGGACAATGACTGGACCAAGGGCAAGCTGATGTTCGAGATCACGGAATCCTCGCGCATGAGCGATCTCGACTCGGCCAATGCCTTCATCAAGTCGCTGCGGGATGCGGGCTATCATGTCTGCCTCGATGATTTCGGCGCCGGCGCCGCCTCGTTCCAGTATCTTTCCGTGCTCGATGTGGATGTGGTGAAACTCGATGGCTCGGCGGTGAAGAACGCCCAAAAGGCCGACAAGGGGCGGGCCTTCCTTTCGGCCCTGACCGAGCTGTGCCGCCGCATGGGCGTGGAAACCATCGCCGAAATGGTCGATACGCCGGAAACCCTGGAATTCTGCCGTGAGTGCGGCTGCAATTACGTGCAGGGCTATCTGTTCGGCAAGCCGTCAAAAGAGATTTTGGATTTTTCGCCCTTGCCGCAGATCAACCTGTTTAAAAACGGGCAGAAGCCCAGGCGTTGAGACTAAAGGGCATCTTGGTTTTTCTCGCGATGTCTTGACAACAGTCAAAGTAGGGATTGCGTTGTCATGGGACTATCGTCGTCGCAATCGTGAGCCTTCTTATTTCGGATGATTGCCGAAGGGCCGCCACGAACCCCGGCGGACTCTTCCTGTTTCGACCTTGGCGCCTTCCCGTTCCCCCATGGGAAGGCGCCTCTTTCGTTTGGGGGTGCGGGAGATCAGGCAAATGACGGCAAAACGGCTGGCCGTGGCATCCCTGGTGCTGTGGTGTGTCGGCGCGGCCGGGCTGGGCCTGCTGTTCGTGCGCGGGCAAACGCGGCCCGGCGGCGACGGACGCACGGCCATCGTGCTGACGGCGGGGGAACGGGATTTCGTGCTGGGTGAGATGCGCGGCCTGCTGGCCGCCGAGCAGGGCGTGGCCCAGGCCCTGGCCGACGGCGACCGCGCCGCCCTGATCCAGGCGGCGCACGGGGCGGGCATGGCCGGGGTCGGCGCCGTGCCGCCGGCCCTGATGCTGAAGCTGCCGCTGGAGTTCAAGCGGGCCGGAATGGCCATGCATGCCGGCTTCGACGATGTGGCCGCCGCCGCCGCCCAGGGCGACGGCTGGGCCGATTTGCGCAGCCGCTTCGCCGCCCATCTCGGCCATTGCGTGGCCTGCCATCAGGCCTGGCGGCTGCAGGCGGCCCCCTGACGGATCAATGGCTGGTGCCGGTGGAATACTCCAGCTTGTTGCCCACGTTGTATTTGCCGATGGGCTTGACCATGGGAATGCGTTTGACCTCGCGCAGGGTTTTGGCGTCGTAGACGATCAGGGCGCCTTGCATCTCCATGTCCGACAGCAGGGCGTAGCGGCCGTCGTGGGTGAACTCCACATGGCCCACGGTCTTGCCGGGCGCCGGCTGCAGGGTTTTGACGATCTTCAGGCTGTCGAGATCGATCACCTGCACCTTGTCGTGCGCCGGGCTGGCGGCATTGTCCACCCAGGCATAGCGCGATTTTTCGTGGCCGCGCAGGAAGAAGCCCGGCCCCAGGGTGTTGATCACCGCCACGGTTTTCCAGCTGGTCATATCGATCACGCTGACCTTGCCCTCCTTCAGGTGCGGCGTGGCCATCAGCCAGCGGCCATGGCGGCGGAACACGATGCCGGAGCCCAGATGCGGCATGCCCGACAGATCGAGAGTGGCGATGGTATGGCCCACATCCAGATTGACCACTTCGCCGGGGCGGCCGTCGCGGGCGGCGGCCATGACGTTGTGATAGCCGGGATCGAAGAAGAAATCGTCCAGAACGTCCTCGGTGGCGATCCGCCGCACCGGGAACGGCCCCTTGCGGCAGGCCGGGCTTTCCATGCCGGCATCGTAGGTGCGCACCGCGCCCTGGCAGACCTCGGCCCCCGGCCGGGTGGGAATTTCCCACAGCTCCTTCACATCCTTCAGGGCCACGATGAAGGAATGGCGGGGCGGCGCCTCATAGACAGCCGACACCCGCGAGGCATGGCCGGCGCGGTCGGCCACCGGAATCACCTTCACCGGCAGCATGGTGGCGGCATCGAGGATCACCAGGGTGCGGGGCAGGGTATTGCCCACGGCGATCCATTTGCCGTCGTCGGAAACGGCGATATTGCGGGTGTTGATGCCGGCCCGCACCTCGGCGGCCATGGTCAGGCCCCAGAGATCGTATTTCTGCACCCAGCCATCGCGCGAGGCCAGATAGACATAGTGGGCATCGGGCGAATATTTGGCGCCGCCGTGCAGCGAGGGCCTGGTCTTGAAGCGGGCCAGCGGGGTGAAGCTGTCGCCGTCGAGGATGATGGCGTGGTGATCCCCGGCCTCCACCACGGTGAACAAGTTCATCAGATCGGCCTTGAACACCGGATGGGCGGCGGGATGGGGCTCGAACACCGTGCGGCTGGCACGGATGTCGGCTTCGCTCCAGTGCGGCTCCACCGCCAGGGGCGAGGCCACATAGGCCGCCAGGGCGGTGATCTCGCCGGCGGTGAGGCGGCCGGCGAAGGCGGGCATTTCCGTCTGCATGCGGCCATGGGCGATGGTGGCGGCCAGCTGGGCCGGCTTCAGATGCCCCACCGTTTCCGGGATCAGGGCCGGGCCGATGCCGCCCAGGCGGTCGGGGCCGTGGCAGGCGGCGCAATGCCCGGCATAAAGGGTGGGCGCCTCCTGCCCCCAGGCCAGGGCCGGGGCCAGCATCAGCAGAAAGGGCAGCGTGCGGCGGATCATGGCGCGGAGGGGCATGGCGCATCCTGTGGGGCGGCGGAAAGGGGGGCGGTTTCGGCGTCGGTCAGATAGCAGCCGGGGTCTTCGGCCCACAGATCGCCGCTGGTCTGAAAGGCGCGGGTGCGTGTGTTGCCGTTGCAGATGGCCAGATGGCGGCAGGCGCCGCAACGCCCGGTCACCGGGCGCGGGCGCTGGTTGAGGCCGGCCATCAGGGGATCGGAGCGGTCGCGCCAGATCGCCGAGAACGGGCGGTCGCGCACAGTGCCCAGGCTATGGGTCCACCACATGGTATCGGGATGAACATGGCCGAGGTTGTCGATATTGGCCACGTTGACGCCCGAGGCATTGCCGCCCCAGGCTTCCAGGCGGCGGGTCAGGGCTTCCAGCCGCTCGGGGAAGCGCCTCGCCGCCCACAGCAGGAAATAAACGCCGTCGGCATCGTTGTTGCCGGTCACCCAGTCGCGGGGATCGCCGGCGCGGGCATCGGCCAGGGCGGCCTCGAACAGCAGGTCCATGGCCTGGCGGGTGGTGGCGGCGAAGGCGTCCTCGCCCCGGTTGCGGTTGCCGCGCCCGGCATAATTCAGATGCGAAAAATAGAATTTGCCCGCCTGTTCGCGCCGGGTCAGCTCCAGCATGGCCGGCAGATGGGCGGCGTTGGCCTCGGTCATGGTGAAGCGCAGCCCGGCCTTGATGCCGGCCTCGCCCAAAAGGCGCAGCCCGGCCAGGCTGGCGTCGAAGGCGCCGTCGCGGCGGCGGAAGGCGTCGTGGGTGGCGCCGATGCCGTCCAGGCTGATGCCGACATAATCGAAGCGGGCCGCCGCGATGCGCCCGGCCATGGCGGCGTCGATCAGGGTGCCGTTGCTGGACAGCCCCACGAAGAAGCCCTGGGATTTGGCCAGGGCGGCGATCTCGAACAGATCGGGGCGCAGCAGCGGCTCGCCGCCCGAAAGGATCAGGGCCGAAACCCCGCAGGTCTTGAGATCGGCCATCACCGCGGCCACCTCGTCGAACGACAGCTCGCCCTTGAAATCGGTGTCGGCCGACAGCGAATAGCAATGGCGGCAGGCCAGATTGCAGCGGCGGATCAGGTTCCAGATCACCACCGGCCCGCCGGCACGGCGCGGCGGCGGCGGCGGCGGCGCGGCGGCCCCGGCGGAGGGCACCAGAACGCGCATCATGTGGGACAGGCGGAACATGGCATCCTTCCTGAAAAATCAAACACCGCGTCATCCTGCCGGGAGGATGGCGGCGCGGCTTTGAGTTCGGTCAAGCGCCGTGGCCGCCGCCCAGGCGCAGCCCGGTCTTTTTCAGAATGCGGCTGGAAAACAGCACCTGATGGCCCCGGTCGGCAGCGCCCAGCAGGCGGGCGATGGCCTCCACATGGGCCAGGGCGGTGTCGCGGTCGCGGCCATGCACCATGGCGAACAGGGTATAGGGCCAATCGGGCGGATGGCGGGGGCGCAGATAACAATGGCTGACGAAGGGCAGGGCGCCCACGGCGCGGCCCAGCGCGCGGGCCTGGGCGTCGGGCACGTCCCACACCGTCATGCCGTTGAAGCGGTAGCCCAGGGCATAGTGGTTGGGCACGGCGCCGATGCGGCGGATGCGGCCATCGGCCCGCATGCGCTCCAGGCGGCGCAGCAGCTCGGCCTCATCGATGCCCACCCGGCGCGCCACCTCGGCATAGGGTTCGGGCACCAGGGGCAGGCCTTCCTGCGTGGCCAGCACGATGCGGCGGTCGATGTCGTCGAAGGGTTCTGTGGTCATGACGGCGGTCCTCCCGCAACCAGATCGAGGACGATATCGCCCAGGGCGGGATCGCGCCCCAGACCGGGCAGCAGCCACAGCCGCCGTCCCGCGGGCGCGGCGGCGGCCAGGGCCGGCAGATCCCGTCCGGCATGGCGGCCCTCGGCCAGCAGCAGCGGCAGCAGCAGCACATCCCGGGCCGCCACCAGGGTGGGCCAGGCCGTCAGGAAGGGCGGCTGTTCCAGATAGCCCGCCGCCACCTCGGCGAAGCCGGAGCGGCGGGCCAGAACGGCGGCGATCCCGGCCGCCGTGCCGGGCGGGGCGTCC
>JAJZGK010000086.1 GCA_021798485.1 Pseudomonadota bacterium | reverse complement strand
CAGCTCGTGGCGGCGTTCCTCGTTCAGCGGCGGAATCGGCACGCGCACGGTCTGGCCGTCGGCGGCGGGATTAAGCCCCAGACCGGCATCGCGGATGGCCTTTTCCACAGCCTTGACCATGCCCTTGTCCCACACCGAAACGAGGATCATGCGCGGTTCCGGCACACTGACATTGCCCACCTGATTGAGCGGCATGCTGCTGCCGTAGGCCTCGACCACCACCGGATCCAGCAGGCTGGCGGAGGCGCGGCCGGTGCGCAGGCCCGAGAATTCCTTCTTCAGAACCTCGACGGCGCTGTCCATGCGGCGCTTGAGATCGGCTTTCAGATCGGCATAGCTGTTGACCGACACGGGGGGTTACTCCTCTTCCTCAATGATGGTGAACCGGCCCTCGCCCGCCACCACCTTGGCGAAAGAGCCGTCCTCATGCAGATTGAATACCATGATCGGCAGGTTGTTTTCACGGCACAAAGCAATGGCCGAGGTATCCATCACCTGCAGATCCTTGGTGATGACATCCATGAAGGACAGACGTTCGTAGCGGGTGGCGGTCTTGTCCTTCTTGGGATCGGCGGTATAAACGCCGTCCACCTGGGTGGCCTTGATCAGCAGATCGCAGTTCATCTCCACGGCGCGCAAGGCGGCGGCGGTATCGGTGGTGAAGAACGGATTGCCGGTTCCGGCGGCGAAAATAACGATGCGGCCCTTTTCCATATGGCGGATGGCGCGGCGGCGGATATAGGATTCGCACACCATGGGCATGGGAATGGCCGACTGCACGCGGGTATTGAGGCCGATATTTTCCAGGGCGTTCTGCATGGCCAGGGCGTTCATCACCGTGGCCAGCATTCCCATATAGTCGGCGCTGGTGCGTTCCATGCCCTTGGCCGCCACCGAGATGCCGCGGAAAATGTTGCCGCCGCCGATGACCACGCACACCTGCACGCCCTGGGCCACCACCGAACCGATTTCGCGGGCAACCCGCCCCACGGTTTCGGTATCCAGGCCGAACTCCTTATTGCCCATCAGGCCTTCGCCGGACAGTTTGATGAGAACGCGGCGGAACTTGGGCGCTGTGGGCATGACAAGCCTTTGCTTTAACAGAAACAAGCGGAACGGGCCCAGGCAAGATCATAGGCGGCTGCGCCGCCTTCGCCGGCCCCGGCACTCAACAGCCGGTGGGGATGATACACCATTCCCCCCGGCTGTCTTGTTCTTTCTGGATCGAAGAGGTGCGGGCCGAACTGACGCCCCCCCTATCCAACCCTTTGATTTGCGGGGATTAGTTACCCAGCTGCGCGGCGACTTCGGCGGCGAAGTCCTTCTCTTCCTTCTCGATGCCGTCGCCCAGGGCGAAGCGGGCGAAGCCCACCAGCTTGACCGGAGCGCCCACATCCTTGGCGGCGTTTTCCACCACCTTGGAGATCTTGGTCTCGCCGTCGATGACGAACACCTGCTCCAGCAGCACCACTTCCTCGTAGTACTTGCGGATACGGCCTTCCACCATCTTTTCAATGACGTTGGCGGGCTTGCCCGAAGCGGCGGCCTGCTCGGTCAACACGGCGCGTTCACGCTCCAGCGCGGCGCCGTCCACCGAGTCCACGTTCAGGAACAGCGGCGTGGCGGCGGCCACGTGCATGGCGATCTGCTTGCCCACATCGGCCAGCTTGGCGGCATCGCCGGCCGACTCCAGGGCCACCAGCACACCGATCTTGCCGAGGCCCGGCGCGGTGGCGGAATGGATGTAGGAGGCGACCACGCCCTGGCTCACCGACAGCACCTTGGCGCGGCGGAAGTTCATGTTCTCGCCGATGGTGGCGATCAGGGCGGTCAGTTCCTCGTCCAGGGTCTTGCCCGAGGCGACCTTGGCGGCCTTCAGGGTCTCGACATTGTCGCCGTTGCTCAGGGCGGTGGCGGCCACCGACTTGACGAAGCCCTGGAACTGCTCGTTACGGGCCACGAAATCGGTTTCGGCGTTCACTTCGATCACGGCGCCCTTGGTGCCTTCGGCGGCCACGGCCACCAGACCCTCGGCGGCGACGCGGCCGGCCTTCTTGGCGGCGGCGGCCAGACCCTTCTTGCGCAGCCAGTCGATGGCGGCTTCCAGATCGCCGGCGGTTTCGGACAGCGCCTTCTTGCAGTCCATCATGCCGGCGCCAGTCTTCTCGCGCAGTTCCTTGACAAGCGAGGCGGTAATCTCGGCCATGGTCTTCCTCTTCGGTTGGAATAGGGTGATTTAAGAATCAAGCGTGTTAAACGAATGGCGGCGGTTGGTGCCGCCGCCATTCCATGACATTTTCCGGAAAAAACAGGGCGCCGGAAATCAGGCGCTCGGCTGTTCCTCGGCGGCAGCGGCGGCCTCGGGCTCGACGACGGCTTCGACCGGGGCTTCCAGCTGCTCGCCCAGATCGACGCCCGAGCGCGACATTTCGGCCTGGATGCCGTCCAGCACCGAACCGGACACCAGATCGCAATAGGTCTGGATGGCGCGCAGGGCGTCATCGTTGCCGGGGATCGGATAGGTGACGCCGGCCGGATCGGAATTGCTGTCCAGGATGGCCACCACCGGAATGCCCAGCTTGTTGGCTTCCTGAACCGCCAGCGATTCCTTGTTGGTGTCGATGATGAAGATGATATCGGGCAGGCCGCCCATCTCGCGGATGCCGCCCAGGGCGCGATCGAGCTTTTCGCGCTCGCGCGACAGGTTCAGCTGTTCCTTCTTGGTCAGCCCCTGCACATTGCCCGAAACCACCTGCTCGTCGATCTCGCGCAGACGCTTGATGGACAGCGAAATGGTCTTCCAGTTGGTCAGCATGCCGCCCAGCCAGCGGTGGTTGACATAGTACTGGCCGCAGCGCTTGGCGGACTCGGCCACGATGTCGGCGGCGGCGCGCTTGGTGCCGACGAACAGCACGCGGCCGCCACCGGCCGCCACGTCGCGCACGGCCTGCATGCCGCGATGCAGCATGGGCACGGTCTGTTGCAGATCGATGATGTGGATGCCGTTACGCACACCGAACAGATGGGGAGCCATCTTCGGGTTCCAGCGGCGGGTGTTGTGACCGAAATGCACGCCGGCTTCGATCAGCTGGCGCATGGTGAAGGAAGGCAGAGCCATAAGAGAATCCTTTATCTTCTCCGGTTGAACCTCCGCGGGAAACGCCGGAAAACCGGCACCGGAGCGAGCGGCATGACACCGAGCGCAAAATCCCGCGTGTGGATTAGTGGGGCGCCATATAGCGGGTTCAGGGCTTTTTGGCAAGATCTTTCGCCGGAAACGGCCAGGAAAATGTGGCGGAACGGGTGCTGTTTCTATAAAATGCAAGGCATGAGAATAGGAACCATCATACCCACCCACACAGGCCCTGTCCGCATCACCGGCATGGTTCCGGGCGGCGTGCGCACCGATGGCACCACCTATTCCCAGGCCCTGACCCAGGCCCTGACCGGCAGCGCCGTTCCCCAGCCGCAAGACCCAACTCAGGCCCAGACCCCGGCCACGCCGGGCAGCGATGCGGCCACTGCCGCCGCCCAAAGCTCCGACAGCACCGACCAGGCCCCGGTGCAGTCGCTCTATCTGGCCGACACGACCACGCCGGGCGGCAACAGCCAGGCCGGTAGCGGCACCGCCCCCTCCTCCACCAGCACCGGCCAGACCGGCGGCCAGGGCCAGGACGCCAAAGCGGTCAGCGACACGCCCACCTACTGGACTCCGAGCGGGCTGGCCAAGATCGCCGCCATGTACAACACCGCCGAACACCGCAGCGGCAACAACAAGGGCGCCATCGGCGCCGACCATCTCAATATTCTGGGGTAAGCCCGGCCAAGACGGCTTAAGGGGAGGGGCCGTGGCACAGAGGCCCTTTTGTCGTCGTCCGCAGGGCGGCATCCCCCTCTTGTCGTCATGCGCGGGCTTGACCCGCGCATCATAAGACGGCGTCTCCCCCCACATGGATGGCCGGGTCAAGCCCGGCCAAGACGGCTTAAGGGTCCTGTCCCAAGCGGCCCAGAAGGCCGTTCAAAGCTCCCTCGCGTTCGCCCGTCTCGTCCGCGCAAATTTTACGTATTGACCGCCTTATCGGGAACGATCCGCCGCCACGGACAGACCCCAAGCAGATGGTGTTGCAATGGACCTGAATTTAAACCGGACAGCCGTGGATAAGACCGGGCCGCTTTTGTACAGCCTCGCGGTGCGAGGCGGCGCCGGGTCAGATCTCCTGCACGTCCACCACGCCGGTGATGGTGCGCACGGCGCTGATCATCTGCGCCGACAGGGCGAAACCGCCGCCCAGGCGGGCTTCCACCTCGCGGGTGCCGGTGCGGGCCACCAGGATGATCTGCCCCCGGCCCCGCGCCTCGCGGGAAATCAGCTCCTTCAGCTCCTTCAGCGGCGTTTCGTCGGCGATGCAGATCTTAAGCCCGGCCGAGGCGGCGGCCGAGGCGGCATCCAGGCTTTCGATGGCCTGGCCGGTCAGCTTCAGCTGCTCTTCCTCCAGGCGGGCCTCCACCGTTACCAGCAGCGGCATATTCGGCTCCAGAAGCTCGCGGCTGGCCGACAGCACTTCCGAAAACACCATGATCTCGAACAGGCCGGAGGCATCGGACAGGGTAAGGAAGGCATAGCGGCTGCCGCGGCTGGAAATGCGTTCCTGCTTGGCGTTCAGGGTGCCGGCCAGCTTGACGCGGCTTTTGCCGCCCGAGGCCAGATGGCGCGCCAGCTCGGCCGATTTCAGCACCCCCAGGCGCTGCAGGCTTTTCCCATAGGCATCCATGGGATGGGCCGACAGGTAAAAGCCGATGGCGTCGAATTCCTGCTGCAAGCGTTCCACCGGCGACCAGTCGGACCGGTTGGGCAAGGTGATCCTGGTGGCCGCCGCCGGACCGCCGAACAGGCTGGATTGCCCGGAGTCCCGGTCCGAGGCCGCCGCCTGCGCCTCGCGCAGGATCATCTCGATGCCCTCGAACAGTTTGGCCCGGTTCTTTTCCAGGCTGTCGAAGGCCCCGGCCCGCACCAGATTTTCCATCTGCCGCTTGTTGATGACCTTGGCATCCATGCGCCGGGCGAAATCGGCCAGATCCTTGAAGGGACCGTTCTTGCGGCGGTTGTCCACCAGGGCGTCCATGCCTGCCGCCCCCACATTCTTCAGAGCGGCCAGGGCATAACGCACCGCCAGGGCGCCATCGGGCTGGGGCTCCACCCAGAAATCCGAACCTGATTTATTAATATCGGGCGGCAACAATTTGATTTTCAAGCGATCCAGTTCCTGACGGAACACATTCAGCTTGTCGGTGTTGTGCATGTCGTAGGTCATCGAGGCGGCGATGAACTCGACGGGATAATTGGCCTTGAGCCAGGCCGTCTGATAGGCCACCAGGGCATAGGCGGCGGCATGCGATTTGTTGAAGCCGTAGCCGGCGAACTTGTTGACCTGATCGAAGATCTCGTCGGCCTTGCCGCCATCCACCCCGCGCGACACCGCGCCGTCGATGAAGATCTTGCGCTGGTTGTCCATCTCCTCCTTGATCTTCTTGCCCATGGCGCGGCGCAGCAGATCGGCGCCGCCCAGGCTGTAGCCCGACAGCTCCTGGGCGATCTGCATCACCTGTTCCTGGTAGATCATGATCCCATTGGTTTCCTTCAGGATCCATTCCAGACGGGGATGCATGTAATCGGGCTCTTCCCGCCCGTGCTTGACGTTAATGTAGTGGGGGATGTTGTCCATGGGGCCGGGGCGATAGAGCGCCACCACGGCGATGATGTCCTCGAAGCGGTCGGCCTGCATCTTGCGCAGCACGTCGCGCATGCCCGAGCTTTCCAGCTGGAACACCCCCACGGTTTCACCGCGCGCCAGCATCTGATAGGTGCCCTGATCGTCGAGCGGGATGGCCGGAAGATCGATCTCCACCTTGCGCGAGCGATGCACGTTTTCCACGGCGCGGTAGATCACCGTCAGGGTTTTCAGGCCCAGAAAGTCGAACTTGATCAGCCCGGTGGATTCGACATATTTCATGTTGAACTGGGTCACCGGCATATCGGAGCGCGGATCGCGGTAAAGCGGCACCAGTTCGTCCAGCGGGCGGTCGCCGATCACCACCCCGGCGGCGTGGGTGGAGGCATGGCGGTAAAGCCCCTCCAGCTTCATGCCCATATCGAGCAGATGCGCCACCTGCTCGTCGCTCTGCTGCATCTCCTTCAGCAGCGGCTCTTTTTCCAGGGCCTCCTTCAGGGTGACGGGATCGGCCGGATTGTTGGGCACCAGCTTGCACAGCCGGTCCACCTGGCCATAGGGCATCTGCAGCACGCGCCCCACGTCGCGCAGCACGGCGCGGGCCTGCAGCTTACCGAAGGTGATGATCTGCGCCACCCGCTCGAAGCCGTATTTTTCCTGCACGTAATGGATCACGCGCTCGCGCTTGTCCTGGCAGAAATCGATATCGAAGTCGGGCATCGAAACGCGTTCGGGGTTAAGGAAGCGTTCGAACAGAAGCCCCCAGCGCAAGGGATCGAGATCGGTGATGGTCAGGGCCCAGGCCACCGCCGACCCGGCGCCCGAACCGCGCCCCGGTCCTACCGGCACGCCATGGGCCTTGGCCCACTGGATGAAGTCGGCGACGATCAGGAAATAGCCGGGAAAGCCCATCTGGATGATGACGTCCAGCTCGAACTGCACGCGTTCGCGGTAGGGTTTGGCCGCCGCCTCGCGCTCCTGCTCGCTCATCTCGGGCAGAAACACGTGCTTTTCCAGGCGCTGCTCCAGCCCTTCCCAGGTTTTCTGCTGCAACACCTCGGTTTCGGTCAGCCCCGGCATGCGATAAGGCGGCAGCAGCGGCTTGCGCTTGGGGATCATGAAGGCGCAGCGTTTGGCCACCACCAGGGTATTATCCACCGCCTCGGGCAGGTCGGCGAACAGGGCCCGCATCTCCTCGGCCGATTTGAAGCGGTGTTCCGGGGTCAGGCGGCGGCGGTCGTCCTGGCTGACATAGGCGCCCTCGGCGATGCACAGCAGGGCATCGTGCGCCTCGTACATGCCTTCGTCGGAAAAGAACGGCTCGTTGGTGGCCACCAGGGGCAGATCATGGGCATAGGCCAGATCGAGAAGGCCGGGCTCGATGCGTTCCTCCACCTCCAGACCGTGGCGCTGCAGCTCGATATAAAGGCGGCCGGGAAAGATCTCCATCAGGCGGCGCAGCAGGGCTTCGGCCTTGGCGGGCTGCCCTTCGGCCAGCAGCCGCCCCACGCCCCCCCTGGCCCCGCCCGAAAGCGCCAGCAGCCCCTCGGCATGGGCGGCCACATCATCGAGGTCCACCTGCGGCGTTTCGCCGCCATCGGTGGCGAGAAAGGCCCTGGAAATCAGCTTCATCAGATTCATGTAGCCGGCTTCCGACTGCGCCAGCAGCACCAGCTGATCGGGATCAGGGCGGCGGCCGCCGTCGCGGGCGGCGCCGAAGCCCTTGGCCTCCTCCTCCTCGCGGCGCACATGCAGCTGCACGCCGATGACGGGCTGAATTCCGGCATCGGCGCAGGCGCCGGAAAACTCCATGCCGCCGAACAGGTTACCGGTATCGCAGATGCCGACGGCGGGCATGCCGTACTTGGTCACCAGCTTGACTAGTTCCTTGACCTTGATGGCGCCTTCCGACAGGGAATAGGCGGTATGCACCCGCAGGTGGACGAAATCGGCATGAGGCATGATGGCGCCAGCCTAACGCGCCCTCGGCCCTTACGCCAGAAAGAATAAGCGCCCATCCGGATGCCCCTTTGCGCCGCCGCGGCCCGCCCGCCATCATGCCGCCATGAACCGTACACACATCGCCCTGGCGGTGCTGACCACCGCCATCTGGGGCAGCAATTTCGTCGCCATCAAGATCGGCCTGGCCGGGTTTCCGCCCTTCCTGTTCACCGCCCTGCGCTTCGGCTTGAGCGCCCTGCCCTTCCTGCTGATCTACCGCCATCCCGGCACCGCCTGGAAATGGGTGATCGGCATGGGGCTGGCCCTGGGCGTGGGGCAGTTCGGCCTGCTGTTCTGGGCCATGCAGCTCGGCATGCCGGCGGGCTTGAGCTCGGCGGTGCTGCAAACCCAGGTGTTCTTCACCCTGCTGTTTTCGCTGCTGCTGGGCGAACGCCCCAACCGCCGCCAACTGGCCGGCATGAGCCTGGCCTTTTGCGGCGTGCTGGTGATCGCCGGCGATCTGGCCGGCGGCTCGCTGCCGGCCTTCCTGATGCTGATCGCCGCCGCCGCCTGCTGGGCCTTCGCCAATATTCTCACCCGCCTGGCCCGCGCCCCCAACGCCCTGCGGCTGATGACCTGGGTCAGCGTGGTGCCGGTGCTGCCCATGCTGCTGCTGTCGTGGGCGGTGGAGGGCCGCGCCCGCATCGAAGCCTCGCTCAGCCATATCGGCTGGCACAGCCTGGCGGCGCTGGCCTATGTGTCGTTCGGGGCCACCCTGGTGGGCTACGGCCTGTGGAGCCATCTGCTGAAGCTTTATCCGGCCCGCATCGTGGCGCCCTATTCGCTGCTGGTGCCGCTGTTCGGCCTCTCCACCGCCGCCCTCATGCTGCACGAAAACCCCGGCCCGCAAAAGCTGGCCGGGGCGGCCTTGATCATCCTGGGCGTTGCGGCCAATTCCTGGCCGCAACGCAAGGCCGGTCCGGCCTGAACTACTGCGCCGGCTGCAGCTTGCGCAGGGGCGGCTTGCCCTCGGGCTGGGCCTGATATTTTTTCAGCACCAGATCGGTGGCGCGGTAGCCGTCGTCGATGGAGCGGTCGAGATTGGAGTGGGTCCAGTCGTAGGTGATGTTGTGATTGACCGGGATCTCAATGATCCGGCCCTTCCAGCCCACCTCGGCGGCGTGGAACTTGAACAGTTTCACGTCGTCCTCGCTGGTGGTGGCGGCGAACAGCATCACCAGATTGTTCAGGGAATCATAGAGATTGTCAGGCGTACGCACCTGATCGTGATCGAGAATGCGGCTGACCCAGACCTCGTCGAGATCGGGATGATCGCGCAGCATATCCTCGAAATTGACGGTATCGATGGTGGCGCCCTCGCAGTACATGTCGTCGCCCAGGCGGGTCGGCTCCTCGATATAGGGCAGGGCCGAGCAGGCGCACAGGCTGTGCGGGGTGATCCTGCCGTAGCCCTTCATGGGCTTGTTGGCAAAAAGCTCCAGGCGTTTCTTCGTCAGATTGTAGGCGTTGTGATAGATGAACGGCTTGGACTCTTTATAGAGGTTTTCAAAGTTCAGCTGCCGCAAAAACGCGCTGTCGGGATAATAGATCCGCGACAGGCCGTTGTTTTTACTGAGATACATCAGGCTGGTCATGAAGCGCGAGATGGGATTGACCGCCAGCACCTGATTGAGCATCCAGTCGTTCAGATCGGCCTGGTTCCACTTGCGCGGATCGCTCAGCAGCGACAGGGTCACTTCGGCGGCTTCGGCGATCTTGTCGGGCAGCACCAGATTCTGATAGCTGCGCGGATCCAGGATGAACGACACCACGCGCTGCGCCTCGCTGAAGAAATCGGGGGCGAACACCGAGGCGATGGGGAAGCGGGAATAGGTGCGGTCGTCACGGAAGATCTGGCGGAAGAAGGCTTCCGAGGTTTCCACCTCCTGCCCCTCCTCGGCCTGGTTGTAGACGATGCCCAGCCAGGCGCCGATGCAGGACAGGGCCCAGACATCGAAATGAATATCCGCCTCCTTGAGCCGCTTCAAGGCGCCAAGGGACAGCCCGACGGCCGGACCGCCTCCGGCCAACGTGATCGCTCGCTTCATGGCACATCACCCTTTAGTGGAAAAATACGATGACCATTAATCCTATACATGATTATTAGTGGATCAAAAATACAATTTGATGAATAGCCGCGCCATCAAACCCATTTGCTTACCGCCATCCTCCTGAATGACGGTGTCCCATTGGCGAAGACGCCAGTTTTAAGAGAATGGCATATTTCAAATGTTAGAAGCACACGTCTGTCATAAATTTTAAATCACTTATTACGTGTTAGGACTACCGGATCACCATCCGGCTAGGGTATATTTCGGACGATAAAAACACCCTTCAGAGTAACGGAGGGCTTTTGGGAGGAACCGCCTCGGCTGGGGAGGATCGGTTCGGATTAGGATTTGTCTGAAAGGATTTGGGCCATGACGGGCGCCCCAATGGAACATAGCGGTTTCATCGAAAAAATCGCCGAGGATACCGGCCGCCTCAGCGTCGGTCTGTCGGAAGTGATCGACGTGGTCGATGATCTGACCCTGCATGTCAAACGCCAGGGCGAGGATTTCAACGATCTGAAATCCTCGGCCGACAGCATGTCGAAAATGTCGGGCAAGATCGCCGGCAGCGCCGGAGAGGCGCTCAACGTCATCAAGGAAGCCCAGACCACGGTGGAGGGCTCGCAAAGCCAGATCCAGACGTCGCTGGGGGAAATCCGTCAGCTGGCCGAGATGGTCACCAATATGGAGCATCAGCTTTCCGGCCTGCGCGAGGCCCTGTCCAAGGTGGGCAAGGTGGCCAAGGAGATCAGCGCCATCGCCGGGCAGACCAACATGCTGGCCCTGAACGCCACCATCGAGGCGGCCCGGGCCGGCGAGCTGGGCAAGGGTTTTGCCGTGGTGGCCTCGGAGGTGAAGGCGCTGTCGCGCAAGACCGCCGACGCCACCGCCGGCATCGAGGCCACCTTGAAGGTGCTGAACGACCAGGCCCAGAAGCTGATCGATGAAAGCGTGGCCGGCAGCGCCCGCGCCGCCGCCGTGGCCACCAGCACCGACGCCATCGCCGCGGTGATGGCCACCGTGCGCGAGGCCATGAACCACGTGGAAGGCCAGGCCCACGAGATCAGCACCGACATCCACACCATCAGCGACGGCGTGACCAGCATCGACGGCCGCCTGGCCTCGATGTCGAGCGGCGTTTATCAGACCTCGGCCCGGCTGGCCAGCGCCAGCGAGCGCATCCTGGTGGTGCGCAATCTGGGGGAAAGCCTGATCGGCACCACCGCCGACATGGGCATCGTTACCGAGAACACCCCCTACATCAACGCCGCCAAGGAGGTGGGCGCCCAGGTGACCGCCGCCTTCGAGGAGGCCCTGGCCCAGGGCCGCATCAGCGAAAGCGATCTCTTCGACGAAAACTATCAGCTGGTGGAGGGCACCGCGCCGGCCCAGTACATCACCCGCTTCACCGCCTTCTGCGATCAGGTGCTGCCGCCGATCCAGGATCCGGTGGCGGCGCGGCTGAAAAACTGCATGGCGGTCTGTTCGGTGGACCGCAACGGCTACATGCCGTCGCACCAGCCCGATTTCCGGCAGCCGCAGCGGCCGGATGATCCCAACTGGAACGCCAAATACAGCCGCAACCGCATCAAGTTCAACGATTATACCGCCATGGCGGCCTCGCAGAACCGTAAGCCCGTTTTGTTGCAGACCTTCAACCGCAACCTGGGCGACCGCAAGATCACCGTGAAGGACGCCAGCGTTCCGGTGATCATCAGGGGCCGCCATTGGGGCGCCCTGCGGGTGGTGTTCAGCACCGATTGAAAAAGGGGGCGAAAGCCCCCTTTTCCGTCTCCGCCGGCATTTGGCTTTTATACCAACCGCCCAATGAATTGACCGGTTGTATCGTCCCTCGCCGGGCGGCGGCATCCGCCGCCTTGGCCGCTCGCTCAATGCTCGCTGGATACCGGCCAACGAGTCACTTCAATGGTTGGCCGG
>JAJZGK010000325.1 GCA_021798485.1 Pseudomonadota bacterium | reverse complement strand
GGGGCCGTGGCGCCGAGGCCCTTTTGTCGTCGTCCGCAGAGCGGCAGCCCCCTTTTGTCGTCATGCGCGGGCTTGACGGTTTAAGGGTGGGGCCGTGGCGCCGAGGCCCTTTTGTCGTCGTCCGCAGGGCGGCATACCCCTCTTGTCGTCATGCGCGGGCTTGACCCGCGCATCATAAGACGGCGTCTCCCCCCACAGGGATGGCCGGGTCAAGCCCGGCCAAGACGGCTTAAGGGGCCCGTCCCAAGCGGCCCAGAAGGCCGTTCAAAGCCCCCTCGCGTTCGCCCGTCTCGTTCGCGCAAATCTAACGATCCGCCGCCACGGACCGACCCCAGGCAGATGGTGTTGCAATGGGCCTGAATTTAAACCGGACAGCCGTGGGCACCGACCCGGCCATCCACGTCTAGACTGCAACCAGGTCAGGCGGCTTACCAGCAGCTTCATACCCGGCGGATCCGCTCCGCCGGTGGGATTGGAGAGGAAACGCTCAGCCGAACAGCTTGTCGATATCGTCCTGGCTGAACATTTTATCCACATCGGCCTGGGAAATGGCCTCCTTGGCGCTTTGCGGGCCGTGCAGCAGGGCCTTGTCCTCGTCCAGCACGGCATCGGTCTGGGTTTCGCGGGTCACTTCCTCGACCACCTTGGCCAGTTCGTCGCGGCCCCACATGCGCACCATGGAATTCACCTTTTCCTCGATGAACTGCAGCGAGGTGACGACGCGGGTGATGCGCTGGCCGGTCAGGTCCTGAAACGAACAGGCCTCGAACACGGCGTTGGAGCGTTCGGTGATGCGGTCGCAGACGGCGTCGATGGCCGGATCGCCCTTGGCGCGCAGTTCGCCCAGATCCTCCTCGATGCCTTCCATGTTGTTGAGGATGGTGTTGCTGGCCACTTCCGTGTTTTCCACGATATCGTCCAGCGTGTCGGCCATGGAGGCGAACACCTCGCCACTGGCGGTAGGGATCTGCAGAGCCGCCAGCTCGCGGCGCATCTTGTTGATGTGCCCGAACAAGCCGACAAGTTCGCGCTTAAGCAGGTCCTCTTCCTGTGGCGAGAACATCACCTCTCCTTCCCGATCCGTCCTCATCCGTTCTAGCGCGGAACACCCGCGCTGTCGAGCAGGGCCTGAAGCAAAAATTGCGCCGCCGCCGTCGGCGTCATGGCGCCCGCCGCCACCCGCGCCTCGGTGGGGGCCAGCGCCGCCTGCACGCTGGGGTCGGCGCGGAAGCGGGCCATAAGATTTTCCGCCACCTCGCTCCACATCCAGGCCTGGGCCTGGCGAGTGCGCCGGGCGGCGATCTCTCCGGCCTCGCCCATGACCCGACGATACGTTTCCACCGTTTCCCACACCGTATCGATGCCCATCCGCGTGGCCGCCGAGGTGCGCAGCACCGGCACCGTCCAATGGCTGCTGGCCGGGCGCAGCAGATGCAGGGCGTTCTGATAATCGCGGGCGGCGCGCATGGCGGCGGCGGCCAGATCGCCATCGGCCTTGTTGACCACGATGGCGTCGGCGATTTCCACAATGCCCTTCTTGATGCCCTGCAACTCATCGCCGCCGCCCGGCACCAGCAGCAGCAGGAACATGTCCACCATGTCGGCCACCGCCGTTTCCGACTGGCCCACCCCCACGGTTTCCACCACGATCACGTCGAAGCCCGCCGCCTCGCACACCAGCATGGCCTCGCGGGTGCGCCGGGCCACGCCGCCCAGGGTGCAGCCCGAGGGCGAGGGGCGGATGAAGGCGCGCTCATCGCGCGACAGCTCCTCCATGCGGGTTTTGTCGCCCAGGATCGAACCGCCCGAACGCGGGCTGGAGGGATCCACCGCCAGCACCGCCATGCGGTGGCCCTGGCCGATGACATGAAGCCCGAAACTTTCGATGAAGGTGGATTTGCCCACCCCCGGCACCCCGGAAATACCCACCCGCACCGAGCGGCCGGTATGGGGCAGCAGCGCCTCCAGCAGGGCGTCGGCGGCGGCGCGATGGTCGGGCCGGGTGGATTCGATCAGGGTGATGGCGCGGGCCATCGCCCGCCGCTGCCCGGCCAGAACGCCCTGGGCCAATGTCTTGCTGTCTTGAAACACCTTGCACCTTACCCTTTTTTGTCGCGGCCCTCGTTCAGCAGGGCCTTCATGGCGGCGGCCACCAGTTTGGCCCGATCCTCGTCGGAGAGATCGGCCAGAATGGTCTGCTTGGCCGCCCGCACCTTCATGGCCTGGCGGATCAGCTCGGCCCGGTCCTCGGTCAGCAGGCCCTTGGCCTGCTCGCGCGCCTCGCTGATCGCCTTCTCTTTGCCGGCGGCCTTGGCCGGCGCCTTGGCCGCCGCCCGCCCCTTGGCCGGCGCCGCCGCGCCGCCCTGGCGCACCGCCTTGCGGGCGGTATCGGTCAGCAGCAATCCGGACAGGGCTTTTCCCAGAAATTTGAACATCGGCGGCACCGTCTCCCGTTGCCCGGATGCTACCCAGTTTCCCCCAGGGCTGCTAGTTTCTTATGTATGTCCCTCAGACGCCGGGCGCTGGCGTCCCGCCAGCTTGGCTTGCGCGCGAACGCTCGCGCGGGCCCTCAACGGGCCAGTCAGCCGCATACGCGGCTTCCAGATTTATGTCCCTCAGACGCCGGGCGCTGGCGTCCCGCCAGCTTGGCTTGCGCGCGAACGCTCGCGCGGGCCCTCA
>JAJZGK010000324.1 GCA_021798485.1 Pseudomonadota bacterium | reverse complement strand
GTGCGCGCCCGCCACCACGCCCCGGTCAGCGAACCCACGGTGGCGCCCACCTACGCCGATTATCCCTCGGTGCGCGGCGCCGCCCCGGCCGTCCTTCCGGCCAGCGGCCCCGGCAACGTCATGGTCATCACCTCGCCCGCCCTCTCGGGAGGAGGCCGATGATCCGACGCTTCCTCAAGCCGCGCGTGGTTCAAGACAGCGGCGCCGCCAATGGCGCCGATGCTCCTGAAACCGGCCATGTGCGGCTGGAGGATGATCATGCCCGCGCCCTGGAGGTGGGCCGCGCCCGCCTGATCGTGACCAGCGCCATGTTCAGCCTGGCCTTCGCCGTGATCGCCGGGCGCATGGTGGATGTGTCGCTGTTCAAGCATGTGGCGCCGCGGCCGCATCCCCGCCATCAGACCGAACTGACCTTCGAGCGCGCCGATATCGTCGATCGCAACGGCGTGCTGCTGGCCACCAGCCTGCCCACCCAGTCGCTCTACGCCCGCCCGCACGAAATCCGCGATCCCGCCGACGCCGCCCGCCGCATCGCCCAGATCCTGCCCGAGCTCAACCCCACCGAATTGAAGGCCAAGCTGGCCTCCGACCGCAGCTTCATCTATCTGCGGCGCAATTTAACCCCCGAGCAGGTCTACGATATCAACGCCCTGGGCATTCCCGGCCTTTATTTCGAAGACGGCGAAAAGCGCATCTATCCCCAGGGCGATGTGACCGCCCATGTGGTCGGGCTGACCGATCTCGACGACAAGGGCATCGCCGGCGCCGAGAAATATTTCGAAAACGAGCTGCGCAACCGCCGCGATCCGCTGCAGCTGTCCATCGACGTGCGGGTGCAGACCATCCTGCACACCGAGCTGGAACAGACCATCGCCGACTTCCACGCCATCGGCGGCACCGCCCTGGTGATGAACGTGCGGACCGGCGAGCTGCTGGGCATGGTGTCGCTGCCCGATTTCAATCCCAACAATCTCTCCACCGCCACTCCGGCGGCCATGTTCAACCGGGCCACCCTCGGCGTCTACGAGATGGGCTCCACCTTCAAGCTGTTCAACACCGCCGCCGCCCTCGACTACGGCACCGCCACCATCAACACCCTTTACGACGTCAGCCACCCCATCAAGATCGCCCGCTTCACCATCCACGATTACGAGCCCCAGCATCATCCCCTTTCGGTGGCCAACATCCTGCGCATCTCCTCCAATATCGGCTCGGCGCGCATGGCCCTCGATATCGGCGTCGATCGCCAGAAGGCCTTCCTGGCCCGTTTCGGCATGATGAAGCCCACCGCCGTGGAACTGCCGGAACTGGGCTGGCCGCTTTATCCGAAGGACTGGCGCGAGGTCAACCTGATGACCATCGCCTTCGGTCACGGCATGGCGGTGACGCCGCTGCACGTGGTCACCGGCGTCTCGGCCCTGGTCAACGGCGGCCAGTTCCATCCCGCCACCATCTTGAAGCGCAATCCCGGCGATCCCATCCCCACCGAGCCGGTGATCCGCCCGGAAACCTCGGTGCTGATGCGCCAGCTGATGCGCATGGTGGTCACCGACGGCACCGGCGGCAAGGCCGACGTGCCCGGCTATCTGGTGGGCGGCAAGACCGGCTCCGCCGAAAAGAGCGGCGCCGGCGGCTATCACCACAAGCAGCTTTTGTCCTCCTTCATCGCCGCCTTCCCCATCACCGATCCCCGCTATGTGGTGCTGGTGATGGTGGATCAGCCGCAGGGCAACAAGGAAAGCTTCGGCTTCGCCACCGGCGGCTGGACCGCCGCCCCTTGCGTCGGGAACATCATCAGCCGCATGGCGCCGCTGCTGGATATCGAGCCCCAGGGCTCCATGGACTCCTTGAAGGTTTTGAAGGCCCGCGCCGCCCGCGAGGCCAAGGCCAACGGCACCCTGAACGGAGAGGAGAGCCTCAATGGTGTTGAGTGATCTCCTGCCCGGCGTGGCCGCCGCCATCGCCGCCACCCCCGTGACCTCGCTGACCCTGGACAGCCGGGCCGTGCGCCCCGGCGCCCTGTTCGCCGCCCTGCCCGGCCGCAAGGCCGATGGCCGCGCCTTCATTCCCGCCGCCATCGCCGCCGGCGCCGCCGCGATCCTGGCCCCCACCGGCACCCGGATCGAGGCGCCCGGCGTGGCCCTGATCACCGACGACGAGCCGCGCCGCCTGCTGGCGCATCTCGCCGCCCGCTTCTACGGCGGCCAGCCCGCCACCACCGTGGCCATCACCGGCACCAACGGCAAAACCTCGGTGGCCCATTTCACCCGCCAGCTCTGGACGGCGCTGGGCCTGGCCGCCGCCAGCCTGGGCACCCTGGGCCTGACCGCCCCCGGCCGCCAGGAAAAGGGCGCCCTGACCACCCCCGATCCCGTCAGCCTGCACCGCCTGCTGGCCGAGCTGGCGGCGGACGGCGTGCAGCATCTGGCCTTCGAGGCCTCCAGCGACGGCCTGGACCAATTCCGCGCCGACGGTGTGCGTCTGGCCGCCGCCGCCTTCACCAACCTCACCCGCGATCATCTGGATACCCACGGCAGCATGGAGGCCTACCGCGCCGCCAAGCGCCGCCTGTTCGCCGAGCTGCTGCCGGCGGGCGCGCCGGCCGTGCTGAACGCCGACAGCCCGGACTACCAGGCCCTGGCCGCCCTGTGCCGGGCGCGCGGCTGCCCGGTGCTGGAT
>JAJZGK010000085.1 GCA_021798485.1 Pseudomonadota bacterium | reverse complement strand
TCCCTTAAGCCGTCTAGAAAGAAACCAGGTCAGGCGGCTTACCAGCAGTTTCATACCCGGTGGGTCCGCTCCGTCGGTGCCCTCTTATACCAACCACCCAATGAATTGACCGGTTGTATCGTCCCTCGCCGGGCGGCGGCATCCGCCGCCTTGGCCGCTCGCTCAATGCTCGCTGGATACCGGCCAACGAGTCACTTCAAGGGTTGGCCGGTATTTAAGAGCAAACTCCCGAGTTGCCAGAGGTGAGCCGGGCGGTTCACACTGCGCACGGTGCCCGACAGGGCGTGGCGGGGGACGGCGATGAGCGAGCAATCCATGCGGTTTTTCCGGGCCGGCGGTTTCGATCAGGTGCGGATCGAAAGCGGGGCCGATATTCTGGCCTTGAAGGATCTGGATCAGAAACTGTGGGTGGCCCTGGCCTGTCCGGTGGAAGGGCTGGAGTTCGACCGCGATACCCTGCGCATGCTGGACCGCGACCATGACGGCCGGGTGCGCGCCGCCGATCTTCTGGCCGAAATCGCCTGGCTGGAAGAGGTTCTGCTGGATCCCGAGGAGCTGGTGCGGCCCGGCACCGCCCTGCGGCTGGCGGCCATCCGCGAGGAGGCGCCGCAAGGGGCGCGGATTCTGGCCTCGGCCCGTCGCATTCTGGGCAATCTCGGCAAGGGCGGCGCCGCCGAGATCGGCCTGGCCGATGTGCTCGATACCGAAACCATCTTCAACGCCACCAGTTTGAACGGCGACGGCGTGGTGCCGGTGGAGGCCGCCGGCGACGATGCCGTCAGCCGCGCCCTGATCGAGGATATCATCGCCTGCCTGGGCGCCGAGACCGATCGTTCGGGCGCTCCCGGTGTCGGCCAGGGCAAGGTGGAGGCCTTTTTCGGCGATCTGGAGCGTCTGACCGCCTGGAGAGAGGCCGAGGACGGCCTGGAAGGCGATGACGACGGCGCCGAGGCGCTGCTGGCGGTGCGTGAGAAGATCGATGGTTTTTTCCTGCGCTGCCGTCTGGCCGCCTATCGGGGCGAGGCCGCCGCCACCCTCAATCCCGGACCCGAGCTGCTGGGGCAGCTGGCCGACAAGGATCTGGCCGGCAGTCTGGAGCTGCTGGAGCCGCTGCCGCTGGCCGAAATCGCCGCCCAGGCGGCGCTGTCGCTGGATGTGGGGGTGAATCCGGCCTGGAGTGAGCGTTTGGAGCGATTCCGCCGCCTGTGCGCGCAGCCCATGCTGGGCGGGGGCGAGAGCCTGAGCGCCGAGGGCTGGGCCGAGATTCTGCGCCGCTACGCCCCGCGTCTGGACTGGCGGGCCGCCCGTCCGGAGACCCCGGTGGCGGCCCTGGGCTGGGCGCGGCTGCGGGAGATCGCCGCCGGCAACGGCAAGGCGGCCCTGGATGCCCTGATCGCCGCCGATCTGGCCCTGGAGGATGAAATGGCGGCCATCCAGGAGGTGGAGCGGCTGATCCGTCTGAAGCTGGGGCTGCACCGCCTGCTCGATAATTTCGTGTCGTTCCGCGAGTTCTATGCCGGCAGGAAGCAGGCGGTGTTCCTGGCCGGAACCCTTTATCTCGATGGCCGCAGCGCCGATCTGTGCATCCGGGTGGGCGATGTGGCGGCGCATGCCGTACTGGCCACGCTGTCGCAGATGTATCTGGTCTATTGCGCCTGCCGCCGCCAGGGCAGCGACGAGAAAATGACCATCGCCGCCGCCTTTACCGCCGGTGATTCCGATCAGCTGATGGTGGGGCGCAACGGCGTGTTCTACAGCCGCGACGGCCGCGACTGGGATGCCACCATCGTGCGCATCATCGATCACCCCATCAGCCTGCGCCAGGCTTTCTGGTCGCCCTATCGCAAGGCCGGGCGGCTGATCAACGAGCAGCTGGAAAAACTGGCGGCGCTGCAGGCGCTGCCGTCATCGCTGGTGCCTCCGGCGGAGAAGAAAGCCGCCGCCGCGCCGTTCGATGTGGGGCGGTTCGCCGGGATTTTCGCCGCCATCGGTCTGGCCGTGGGGGCCATCGGCACCGCCCTGGCCTCGGTGGTCACCGGTTTTCTGCGCCTGGCCTGGTGGCAGATGCCCCTGGCCCTGGCCGGGCTGGCCCTGGCGGTTTCGGGGCCGGCCATGCTGGTGGCCTATCTGAAGCTGCGCCAGCGCAGCCTGGCCCCGGTGCTTGATGCCACCGGCTGGGCGGTGAACGCCCGGGTGCGCATCAATGTGCCCTTCGGCGGCTCGCTGACCACCCTGGCCCATCTGCCCGAGGACGCCGAGCGCGCCCTTGGCGATCCCTTCGCCGAAAAGCGCCGCCCCTGGGGGCTGCCGCTCTTTCTGGCGGCGGCGGCGTTGGTGGCGGCGGCGGTGTGGCGCAGCGGCGTGCTGACGCGATTTTTGAACTGAATGTCGCGCTCCGAACGTCTGCTGGCGCTGCTGCAGGTGCTGCGGCGGCATCGCCACCCGGTCAGCGGCCGCCGTCTGGCCGGGGAAACCGGGGTCAGTCTGCGCACGCTTTACCGCGATATCGCCAGTCTGCAGGCCCTGGGCGCCACCATTGAGGGCGAGCCGGGGGTGGGCTATGTGCTGCGGCCGGGCTATCTGCTGCCGCCCTTGATGTTTTCACCCGAGGAGATCGAGGCCCTGGTGCTGGGGGCGCGCTGGGTGGCCGACCGCGCCGATGATCCCCTGGGGCAGGCGGCGCGGGGCGCCCTGGCCCGTATCGCCGCCGGGCTGCCCGCCGATTTGCGGGCGGACTTGGAGGGATCGGGGCTGCTGGTGGGGCCGGGCGCGCCGCGCCCGCCGGACATCGTCGATCCGGCGCTGTTGCGCCGGGCCATCCGCACCGAGCGCAAGCTGGATCTTCTCTACCGCGACGAGGCGGGGCGGGAAACGCGGCGGCTGATCTGGCCGTTCGGGCTGGCCTTTTTCGATCAGGTGCGGGTGCTGCTGGGCTGGTGCGAACTGCGCGGCGATTTCCGCCACTTCCGCACCGACCGCATCCTGGCCGCCACACCCTGCGCCGAAGGGTTTCCCAAACGCCGCGCCGCCCTGCTGAAAGCCTGGCGGATCAGGGAGGGAATTGTCCCGCCAGCCGCATGACGCTGCCGGAAACTGACAGTGGCCCAGGGTAGATCTGGCGCTTCAACCCTTCAGGAGCGCAAATGATGACCCAGAGCAACAGCCTGCTTCTTTATGTGGCCGATCCGGTGGAAAGCGCCCGCTTTTATGGCGGGCTGCTGGACTTGGAGCCGGTGGAGCGAAGCCCCACCTTCGCCATGTTCGTTCTGCCGTCGGGGCTGGGCCTGGGCCTGTGGGGGCGGGGCGGCGTGGAGCCGGCGCCCCTGGTGCCGGCGGGCGGCGGCGAACTGGGCTTCAAGGTGGACGAGCCCGCCGAGGTGGACCGCCTGTGCGCCCTGTGGTGGAGCCGGGGCGCCGCCATCGCCCTGCCGCCCACCGATCTGGAGTTCGGCCGCACCTTCGTGGCCTGCGATCCCGATGGCCACCGCCTGCGGGTCTATGCCCTGAGCTGACGGGCCTTGGGAATCATACCGGCCAACCATTGAAGTGACTCGTTGGCCGGTATCCAGCGAGCATTGAGCGAGCGGCCAAGGCGGCGGATGCCGCCGCCCGGCGAGGGACAGTACAACCGGTCAATTCATTGGCCGGTTGGTATCAGTTGCCACCGACGGAGCGGACCCACCGGGTATGAAACTGGTGGTAAGCTGAGCACGCGTCGTCGGCATCGAGGTCGGTCGTCGTCTTGGTGTGCGCGAACCCGAGTATCAGTTGGACCCGGAGCCCTTGAGCACCCCCGATTGTGTCGAAGGGCCGAGCTGGCCCCGGAGCACGCTTTCTAGACTTCCTTGATAGGGGCTCCACGCCGGCGGCGCGTCAGGAGGATGACATGGACCTGCTGTATCCACGCTGCGCGGGGCTGGACGTCCACAAGGACACAGTGGTCGCCTGCGCCCGGGTGATTTCCGAAGGAGACGTCAGCAAGGAGGTGGAGACCTTCGGCACCACCACCGAGGCCTTGCTGAAGCTATCGGACTGGCTGACGGAGAAGGGCTGCACCCATGTCGCTATGGAAGCGACCGGCGTCTATTGGAAGCCGGTGTGGCACGTCCTGGGCGATGGTGGGTTTGACCTGATCCTGGCCAACGCCGCGCACGTCAAGAACGTGCCGGGGCGCAAGACCGACGTGAACGATGCGACATGGCTCACGGAACTTTTGGCCCACGGCCTGATCCGGGCCAGCTTCGTGCCCGATGCCGCCACCGAGGAGATGCGGACGCTGCTGCGCACCCGCAAGCAGTTGGTGCGTGAAAAGGCCAGCCATACCCAGCGGCTTCAGAAGACGCTGGAGGACGCCAACATCAAGCTGGATTCGGTGATCTCCAATATCCTGGGGCTCAGCGGCCGGGCCATGATCGAGGCGCTGATCGCCGGGGAAACCGATCCGGCGGCACTGGCGGCGCTGGCGCGGCGGCTCAAGGCCCCGGACAACAAGCTCCAGGCTGCGCTACGCGGACGGGTGACGCGGCATCACCGCTTCCTGCTGCGTCTGCACTTGAACCAAATCGATGCCCTCGACGCCGCCATGGCCGAAATCGACGCGGAGGTCGATGTCCATCTTGCCCCCTTTCGCACCGCCATCCGCCTGCTGACCACAATCCCCGGCATCAGCGACCTCGGCGCCCAGGTGATCGTTTCCGAGATCGGCACCGACATGGACCGTTTCCCCACCGCCGGTCATCTGCTGTCTTGGTCCGGTCTGTGTCCTCGCAACGACGAAAGCGCCGGGAAACGTCGGTCAACCCGGCTTCGCAAAGGCGCCCCATGGCTCAAGACGCTTCTGGTGCAATGCGCCTGGGCGGCCAGTCGTAAAAAGGATAGCTACTTCCAGGCCCAGTTCCATCGCCTGCGCAGCCGACGCGGTGCCAAGAAGGCCATCTGCGCCGTCGCCGCATCCATCCTCACCGCCGCCTACCACATGCTCAAGGACGGCACCGTCTATCAGGACCTCGGCCATGATCACTTCGACAAACGCAGCAAGGACGCCCAAACCAAGCGCCTCGTCAGGCGGCTCGCCAGCCTCGGCTATGACGTCGATATCAAGCCTGCAACGGCAGCCGCCTGACTTGGTTTCTTTCTAGCTGGCCAGCGACGACAGCACCCGGGCGGTGCTTTTCAGCAGGATGGCGCCGGTGAAGGGCTTCAGCACCACGCCGTTGGCGCCGGCCCGGCGGATGGCGGCCACGGTTTTCTGGGTGCCGTCGCTGGTCAGCATGATGAAGGGGATGTTGCGCACCGGCGCCGGGGTGATGTTGTCCTTGCGCAGAATATGCAGCAGATGCATGCCGTTGGTGGGGTTCATGTCGAGATCGCTGATCACCAGGCCATACTCTTCCGGCGCCGCCTGCAGGATCTGGAAGGCCTTGCCGCCCTCGTCGGCCTCGGTGATGTTGGTGATGCCCATCTTGCGCAGGATATGGGCGATCTGCTTGCGCATATAGGCGATATCATCGACAACAAGGACGGATTTGTTGAACTGACCAAAGCACAATAATTGCGGGTCAACGTGTTGGGCGTCGTTGGTGCTCAATGCTCGTTTTCCATCAAAGAGACAGTTTTTGTTTTTGTTCCGGCCGTTTTATTTATAGGCCGATTACCTTTTTTGACCCGTGCCCCGCGTGCGAAGCCGGATGCATTGTAAAACAGTGTGAACCTGGGCGTAGTTTATACCCTTGAGCACATATATATACCCAATGCTCAGGTGTGGGGTGTTTTTTCTTGCGGGACGGGGGTCCGGGATCGCGGCGGCGCCAGGCTTATACCAACCGGCCAATGAATTGCCCGGTTGTATCGTCCCTCGCCGGGCGGCGGCATCCGCCGCCTTGGCCGCTCGCTCAAGGCTCGCTGGATACCGGCCAACGAGTTACTTCAATGGTTGGCCGGTATTATATCGCCCGGCTGTCCTGGCCCAAGGCGGCGCGCAGCGGATCCAGGCGGTCGCCGTAGGCCTGCCAGCGGTCCAGGCGGCTGCGGGTGATGGGCTGGCGCACCTGGCCCCAGCTGGCGGTGCGCACCGGGTTGGTGGCGCGGTGGAACTCCAGGCAGGCGGGGGTCCAGTCCAGGCCGCAATGATCCAGCAGGCGGCGGGCCTGGCCTTCCAGATCGTCCACCACGTCGCGGTAGGTCACGTCCAGCAGCAGGCCGTCCGGCAGCACCCGCCGCCAATGCTCCATCAGCCGGGCATAGGCCTGGTAATAGCGGCCCAGTTCGCCCAGATCCCAGGAAAACTCGTTGCCTTCGGTGAACAGCTTGCTGAAGCAGGACAGGCAGGTATCCAGGGGATCGCGGCGGGTGTGCACGATGCGCGCCCGCGGTAGGGCCAGGGCGATCAGCCCGGCATAGAGGAAGTTGTTGGGCATCTTGTCGGTGGGGCGGCTGGTGAAGAAGCGTTCGCCCAGCCGGGATTCGCTGGGGGCGCGGGTGAGGTAGGCCTCGCCGACGGCGCCCAGGCCCTCCGCGCCCAGGTTCGCCACCGCCTCGGGATAGCCGCCTTCCAGCGCCGTGCGGGTGGCATGGGCGAAGCTGTCCAGCTCGCCGGCCGCCGCCACCTGGGGGTGGGCTCCCAGGATCTGTTCCACCAGGGTCGAGCCCGAGCGTGGCATGCCCAGAATGAAAATGGGGGCGGCCCGTTCGTCGCCACGGCCGGCCAGACGGCGGAACAGATCGGGGGTGAAGGTGCGCTCGATGCGGGCGAAGCGTTCCATCTCGGCGGCTTCGTCGTAGGCCACGCTTTGCCGCTTCAGGCGGTTGCCCCGCAGCAGGTGATCGAAGGCGGCGCGGGGATCGCCGGCATCCTCCCAGGCTTTGGCCAGGGCGAAATGCAGTTCCAGCCGTTCCTGGGGCGGCAGGCCGTCCTCGCGCGCCGCCAGATCGCGCATGGCGCGGAAATAAGGATCCCCGGCGGTGAAGGTGTGCACCCCGGCCAGGGTGCGGTAATGGAAGGGCCGCCCCGGCTCCAGATCCACCGCCCGCAGCGCCGCCTCGGCGGCCTCGGCCAGACGGCCCAGCTCCATGCGGGCGCGGGCCAGCTGGCCCCAGGCCTCGGCATAGGCCGGGGCCAGCTGCACCGCCACGGCGAACAGCTGTTCGGCATCCTCGCCATGCCCCAGCTTGCGCAGGGCGATGCCGAGATTGTGGTAGTAGAGGGCGTTGCCGGGATCCAGGGTCAGCGCCGCGTGCAGGGCGGTCAGGGCCTGGCCCCATTCTCCCGCCGCGCACAGGGCGATGGCCCGGCGGTTATGCTCCTGCGCCGCTGTCTGTTCCGCTGTCATCGTTGGCGTTCCTTCCCTGGGACGTGCGCCCGCGTCATGGAGGGGTTAAACCGGCCCGCCGGGGGCTTCGGCCTGGTGGCGCAGCGCGGCGTGGCGTTGCATGAACAGGGCGAAGGCGGCATCGGGGCCGATGGGGCGGATGGGCTCGGGATGGGGGGGCGGCAGGTGGCCCCAATCCATCCAGGCCGGGGGCAGAAGGTCGCGCAGCTCGGTGGCCATGGCCACCAGATCGGCCTTCTTCACCTCGATCAGATGGCCGCGAAAGCCGAAGCGGCGCTCGAAGGCCGCCTCCAGCGGCGCCAGCTTGCGGCGCAGCATGTCGCGGCCCAGATGCACCTTCAAGGGCGAGGGCCAGTCGCCGGAAATGGCCTCGACGCAATCGTGCCACAGGCCGTGATAGGCGAAATCATCGGGCACCAGATGCGAAACCAGCACGCTGTGCTCGGCCACCGAATAGAACTGACGGGTGGCGCCGCACCAGCGCGGCTGATAGGCCAGGGCGCGGGCGATATCCTCCACCGGCAGGCCGTCGGCGTCGGGGGCGGCCAGATCCAGCACGAAGCCGGAGGCGGTGATGATGGCGGTGCGGCCGCTGGGGCGGTCCAGGAGGTCCAGTTGGCGTGGGCGCGGCATGATGGGCCGATTGTACCCGCGCCGGCCGGCAAGGACAGCGCTTTCTTGAAGGGGGACGCGTCAGTCCGTGCGCAGGCGGCACCGCAGCTCGGCCAGGGCGCCGCTCCAGTCGCCGGGGGCGGGCTGGCGGATCAGGGTGGCGCTGGGATACCAGGGGCTGTCGGCGCGCTGGCGCTGCCAGCGCCAATCGGGGGCGAAGGGCAGCAGCAGATAAAGCGGTTTTCCCATGGCTCCGGCCAGATGGGCCACGGCGGTATCGACGGCGACGCAGGCATCCAGCTGGGCGATGCAGGCGGCGGTTTCGGCAAAATCGCTGAAGGCGGCGCTGGGGTCGAGGCCATGGGGGAAGGCCTGGTGGAACGCCGCGCCGCCCCCCGGCTGCAGGCAGCAGACCTGCCAGCCCTCAAGCCCGGCCAGGGCGGCGGCCAGCGCCTCCAGGGGGATCGAGCGCAGCGAATCGGTGGGGTTGCGGGGATTGCCGCCCCAGACCAGGCCCAGGCGTTTTTGTCCCGGCGCTGGCGGCAGGGCCTGGCGCCAGCGCCGCAGCGCCGCCTCGGGCGGGTGCAGATAGGGCGGGGCGGGCAGGCGGTCCAGCGCCATGCGTTCCAGGCCGGGCAGGGCCAGCAGCGGGCATTGCCAGCCAGGGGCGGCGGCGGCGGGCAGGGTGCGCGGCTCTACCGCGATGGCGGGAAACGAGGCCTGAAACAGCGCCGCCAGCTCGGGCTGAACCCGGAACCGCACCCGCCGGGGCGCCGCCTGCGGATCGTCGCGCGCCAGCAGCGGCGGCAGGAAGCGGCAAAACTGCAGCGTATCGCCCAGGCCCTGTTCGGCGAAGATCTCCAGAGCGCCGCCGTCCAGCGGCTGGCCGCGCCAGAAGCGGCCGGAAAAGCCGTGAAAGGCCTTGTAGCCGGGCTGGGCGCGGTATTTGCCGTAATGGTGCCAGCCTTCCTCCATACGGCCATCCAAAAGCAGGGCGGCGCCCAGGGCGATGCTGCTGTCCAGGGCGGCGGGATCCTTGAGGAGGGCGGTGCGCAAGGCGACGATGGCCTCGTCGATCCGTCCGGCTTTTTGCAGGGTGATGCCCAGGTTGCGCCACACATGGGGCTGATCGGCCCCCAGGGCGATGGCCTGGCGGGCGCAGGCGGCGGCTTCGGTGTAACGGCCCTGGGCCTCCAGGGCGACGCCGAGGAAAATTTGCGGCGCGGGATCTTGCGGGGCAGTGCTGATGGCTTGGCTGTAAAGGGATATGGCTTTCTGAAGGTTGCCGGATTGCTTTTCCCTTAAGCCCTGGGCGCACAAATCGGATGTAGATAAAAGCGTATTATTTTTCTGGTTAATTTTATGTGTTTTTAGCTCATTTTCTTCCATTGTATTTTGCCTATTCGGAGATATTGCAATTAATTTCCATGTAAAAATTATGTAATTCTTTGTATCTCATCGAATGATGTGGGGTATTGGTTCTATTGTTGGGTGGTGTGAGATTTTGCGGTAGCCCAGTGACTGTGATGTTACATGATTCTATGTTTTTTGAGAGGAAGCGCGCGTTTTTTTTACTCGAAATGCATTTGCGTAATGATACTATAGTTTCAATTGGCTAACTGGGATGGATAGGGGTCATGGCCGAGGATCTTAACGTTGCGCCCGATGGGGAAGGTGACAGCCGGACGATTTTCGATGATTTGACGGTGTTGTCCACACCGGCAAGCAACCCGCCGCCCGCCGCCGAACAGCAGCGGGTGAGCGATCCCGGCCAGAGCGGCATGTCCAACGAGATGTCGGTGATTCATCAGGGCGAGCTGACCTTCTCGCCGGTGGTGAATGTGGGCGCTGATATCGTGGCCGCCGCTCCCATTCAGACCTCGCCCGGCGTCGGCACGCCGGTGGCGGCCGCCGATGTGGGGCCCTCGCAGCCTATCGCCATCACGCTGACGCAAACCACTGAAACCGCGCCGCAGTTCAACGCCGCCCTGGCCACCGGCCTGCAGGTGGCGGTGGGGGCGGTGCCGGTGGTCAACGAGGTGACGCCGGTGCAAACCCACCCGGCCCAGCCCACGGGCGTGCCCGCCGGGGTCACCGGCACGGCGGCGGCGGCTCCGGCCATCGCCACCCATGTGGCGGTGGCGGAAACCACCACGGCCGCCGCCACCACCACCATCGCCACTCAAACCTATGCCGCGCCGGAACTGACCGTGGGCGGCGCGCAGTCCGGCCCCGAAGACAGTCAGATTCCCTTGAACATCTCGGTGGCCACCCTGAACGGGGCGGGGGATGTGCTGACCATCACCCTGAGCGATGTGCCGTCGGGCTCGGTGCTGCGCTCGGGCGATACCGTTCTCGCATCCTCGGGCAACGGCACCTATGTGCTGACCCAGGGCGAACTTTCGGGTCTGACCATTCAGCCGCCGCTGAACAATGCCCACGACTTTACCCTGGGGGTGACGGTCACCTCCATCGAGGGCGGTTCGGTGTCCTCGACCATGCCGGTGGAGGTGATCGGCCGGGTCTATACGCCGACGCTGACGGAAACCCCCTCGTCGGGTCTGGAGGACAACCGCGTCCAGATCAATCTGCAGATGGCGCCCAACGCCACCGACGACAGCCTGACCGGCCTGACGCTGGCCAGCAATCACGACAGCGCCACCAGCGCCGCCCTGGCCGATTCCCATTTCACCCTGGGCAACGGCACGGCGGTGGGCACCTATGCCAACGGCGTTTGGAGCTTCACGGCGGCGGAGGTGGCGGAAATCCGCGCCGATGGTCTTTACGTGCAGGCCCCGGCCAATTGGAACGACTACAGCTCCACCAATCACACCGCCGGCCTGGCCCTGACCGCCACCCTGACGGCGCAGGAGGTGGATCCCGATACCCAGGCGGTGTCCACCACCAGCAACAGCCTGAATTTCAATGTGGATGTGAAGGCGGTGGCCGATACCCCGGTGGTGACGGCCAGCGCCGCCAGCGGCACGGAAAACACCGCCATCAACCTTGCCATCTCGGCGCCGGAAACCATCGCCACCGAGCATATTTCCCAGATCGTCATTTCCGGGGTGCCCAGCGGCGCGGTGCTGAACCACGGCACGGAAAACGCCGACGGTACATGGACTCTGACCTCGGATCAGCTGTCGGGGCTGACCATCACCCCGCCCGCCGACAGCGCCGCCAACTTCACCCTGACGGTGGTCAGCACCTCCACCGAAGACGGTTCGGGCTCTTACGTGGCGGTGGCCAACGCCGATTCGGCGCCGGTGACCTTGCAGGTGACGGTGACGGGCGAGGCGCAGACGCCCAGCCTGACGCAGGGCACGGCGGCCTCGGGCAACGAGGATAGCCGCATCGCCCTTAATCTGACGGAACTGGCGCATGGCGCCGACAACAGCCTGTCGCAACTGACCATCACCAGCCACAACGATGCCGCCACCGCCTCGGCCCTGGGCAGCAGCGTTTTCACCCTGGGCGACAGCGCCCACACGGTGGTGGGCGCTTACGCCAACGGTGAATGGACCTTCACGGCGGCGCAGGTGGCCGAGATCCAGACCTTCGGGCTTTACGTGCAGGCCCCGGCCAACTGGAACGACTACAGCTCCACCGATCACACCGCCGGCCTGGCCCTGACCGCCACCCTGACGGCGCAGGAGGTGGATCCCGATACCCAGGCGGTCTCCACCGCCAGCAGCAGCCTGAATTTCAATGTGGATGTGAAGGCGGTGGCCGATACCCCGGTGGTGACGGCCAGCGCCGCCAGCGGCACGGAAAATACCGCCATCAACCTTGCCATCTCGGCGCCGGAAACCATCGCCACCGAGCATATTTCCCAGATCGTCATTTCCGGGGTGCCCAGCGGCGCGGTGCTGAACCACGGCAGCGAAAATGCCGACGGCACCTGGACT
>JAJZGK010000323.1 GCA_021798485.1 Pseudomonadota bacterium | reverse complement strand
GGCGAACCGGCGCCGGGACGGGAACTGCGATGATCCGCCGCCTGCTGCGGGCCCTGTTGCCGGCGGTCCTGTGCCTGCTGCCCGCCCTGCCCGCCGCCGCCCTGACCATCGAACCGGTACGCAGCGACGGCGCCATCACCGCCTGGCTGATCGAGGATCACAGCAATCCCCTGATCGCCGTCGATGCCGCCTTCACCGGCGGCGCCGCTCTTGATCCCGCCGACAAGCAGGGGCTGGCCGGCATGGTGGCGGCGCTGCTCGACGAAGGCGCCGGCCCGCTCGATGCCCAGGCCTTCCAAGGCCGGCTGGAGGATCTGGGCATCGGCTTTACCGCCGCCGCCGGCGACGATTCCCTGCAGATCCAGATGCAGACCCTTGCCGCCAACCGCGCCGCCGCCTTTCATCTGCTGGCGCTGGCCCTGACCCGGCCCCGCTTCGATGCCGCCGCCCAGGCCCGCATCCGCGGCCAGATCGAAAGCCTGCTGGCCCGCCAGGAGCAGGATCCCCGCAGCGTGGCCGGCCGCGCCTTCAGCCGGCAGCTTTATCCCCACCACCCCTATGGCCGCGATCCCGCCGGCAGCATGGCCGGCCTGCGGGCCATCACCACCGCCGATCTGGCCGCCTATCCGGCCCGGCGTCTGACCCGCGACCGTCTGCGGATCGGCGTGGCCGGCGATATCACCCCGGCCCGGCTGAAGCCGCTGCTGGATGCCGCCTTCGCCGCCCTGCCCGCCCAGGGCGAGGCCGCCCCGCTGCCCGAAGCCGCCGCCCAGGCCCGGGGGCGCGTTACCGTGATCCGCCGCTCCGGCCCGCAAAGCGTGGTGCTGTTCGGCCAGCAGGGCCTGAAGCGCGACGATCCCGACTGGTACGCCGCCCTGGTGATGAACGACATCCTGGGCGGCGGCGGCTTTTCCTCGCGGCTGATGACCGAACTGCGGGTCAGGCGCGGCCTGGTCTACGGCATCGAAACCAGTCTGGCCCCTCTCGACCATGGCGCCCTCATCGATGGCGGCACCGCCACCGGCAACGACCGCGTGGCCGAAACCATCGCCCTGATCCGCCAGGCCTGGCGGCGCATGGCCGCAGACGGCGCCACCGACGCCGAGCTGGCCGCCGCCAAAACCTATCTTATCGGCTCGTTTCCCCTGCGCCTGGACAGTACCCCGGCCATCGCCCGCATGCTGGTGGCCCTGCAGCGCGACCATCTGGGCCCCGGCTATCTGAAACGGCGCGCCGCCCTGATCGGCGCCGTCACCGCCGCCGATATCCGCCGGGTGGCCAAACGGCTGCTCGACGCCAAGACTTTAGAATTTGTCGTGGTAGGAGACCCCAAGGGGGTGTGAAGACGGGAGCCGGACACTGCGATCCGGACAGCAGCCTATCTTTTGGCGGAGACTTCCTCTCTTTTGCTGATAGGATTAAATTTCCGTATGTATCTTATTTTTTGCATATTGGAATTACCCCAGAAAATACCATCTTCCTCAAAGGTCTTCCCATCCGGAGTTCGGCAATGTTCTGGTCCTCGCGCAACGCCATCGAATCCATGGCCATTCTGGCCGCTCTGGATAAATCCCAGGGCCGTATCAGTTTCGATCCCAACGGCACCATCCTGGACGCCAATCAAAACTTTCTCGCCCTGATGGGCTACCGGCTGGAGGAAGTGCAGGGCAAGCACCACAGCCTGTTCCTGGACCCGAAGGACCGTGACAGCCAGAACTACAAGGACTTCTGGAGCGCCCTGCGGCGTGGCGAGTTCCAGGCCCGCCAGTTCAAGCGCATCGGCAAGGACGGCAAGGAGATATGGATCGAGGCCAGCTACAACCCGATCCTTGATGCCGGCGGCCGCGTGGTGAAGGTGGTGAAATTCGCCTCCGACGTCTCCGCCGAGAAAGCCCGCCTGATCGACACGGAGGGCCGCATCGCCGCCATCGGCAAATCCCAGGGGGTGATCGAATTCACCCCGGAAGGCGCCATTGTCGATGCCAACGACAATTTTCTCAAGGTGCTGGGCTACCGCCTGGACGAGATCCAGGGCAAGCATCACTCCATGCTGGTCCCGCCCGAGGAGCGCGACGGCCCGGCCTACAAGGCCTTCTGGGAGGCGCTGCGCCGCGGCGAGTTCCAGGCCCGCCAGTTCAAGCGTATCGGCAAGGGCGGCAAGGAGGTGTGGATCGAGGCCAGCTACAATCCCATTCTCGACCCCGACGGCCGCGTGGTGCGGGTGGTGAAATACGCCACCGACGTCACCCCGCAAATCACCCTGCTGAGCGACCTGAAGCGCCTGATCGACGTCAACTTCGCCGAGATCGACAGCGCCATGTCCCAGACCGCGCGGCAGGCCGACACCGCCAACATGGCGGCGGGGGAAACCTCCAGCAATGTGCAGATGGTGGCCTCCAGCTCCGAGGAACTGGCCGCCTCCATCGCCGAGATTTCCCAGAGCATGAGCAAGTCGCAGGCCGCCACCGATTCCGCCGCGGACCAGGTGGCCAATGCCGGCGGCGCCACCGAACGGCTGGCGGCGGCGGCCCAGGCCATGGGCGGCATCGTCGGGCTGATCCAGAACATCGCCGGGCAGATCAATCTGCTGGCCCTGAACGCCACCATCGAATCGGCCCGCGCCGGCGAGGCCGGCAAGGGCTTCGCCGTGGTGGCCAACGAGGTGAAGCATCTGGCCAACCAGGCCAGATCGGAA
>JAJZGK010000322.1 GCA_021798485.1 Pseudomonadota bacterium | reverse complement strand
GTATCATACCAACCGGCCAATAAATTGACCGGTTGTATCGCCCCTCGCCGGGCGGCGGCATCCGCCGCCTTGGCCGCTCGCTCAATGCTCGCTGGATACCGGCCAACGAGTCGCTTCAATGGTTGGCCGGTATCACTCGCCGGGCGCTGGCGTGCCGCCAGCTTGGCTTACGCGCGAACGCTCGCGCGGGCGCTCAATGCGCCATCGCGCCGAAGGTGGTATGGTGTAAAATAACACCCACGCGTTCACCCGATTGCCCTGGGCGCGGCGGCAAGATCACGGGCTGGATTTGGGCGGCAGCCGCACCAGGGTGAACCAATAGTCGTTCAGCTGGTCGATGGCTTTCATGAACTGGTCCACATCCACCGGCTTGGTGACGAAGCCGGCGGCGCCCAGATGGTAGGAGCGTTCGATATCCTGTTCCACGTCCGAGGTGGTCAGCACCACCACGGGGATCTGGCACAGGGCCGGATCCTGCTTGATCCGGGTAAGGAATTCCCGGCCATCCATGCGCGGCATGTTGAGATCGAGCAAAATAAGATCGGGGCGCGGCGCGGTGTCGAAGCCGGCGCTCTGCCGGCGCAGGAAATCGAAGGCCTCGATGCCGTCCGACACCCGGTGCAGATCCACCAGAATCCGGCTTTCCGCCAGCGCCACCTTGGTCAGATGGGCGTCGGCGTCGTCGTCCTCCACCAGCAGGACGGCGAAGGGGGTGTTGCTGGCGGTCATGCGCGTCAACTCTTTGCAGGCAGATCGAGGATCAGGCGGCAGCCGCCCTCGGGGGAAACGGCGATGGCGGCGGTGCCACCGATACTTTCGGCCACCCGGCGGACGATGGCAAGACCGATGCCGGTGCCTTCGCCATCCCCGGTCAGGCGTTCGAACACCCGGAATACCCGCTCACGGTATTGCGATTCGATGCCGGGCCCGTTGTCGTCGATGCAATAGCGCACGCCGCCCGCCCGCTCCTCGCCGTGCACGGCGATCCTGAGGGGCGGGGCGCCGTTCCGCGCCGGGGCGGCATAGGTCAGGGCATTGTCCAGCGCCACCTCGAACAGATCGAGAAGGCGGGGGCGGTCCAGCAGCACCGGCGGCAGCGCGCCCAGATCGATCACCGCTCCGGTGGCGGCGATGCGGGCGGCCATGGCGCCGGTGAGCCGGGTCAGGAGTGCCGCCACATCGATGGCACTGATTTCGCCGCGCGGCTGGTCGGCGGCCAGATAGCGCTGCACATCGCGCAGCAGGGCTTTTTGCCGCCGCGCCTGCTGGCCGATGAAGTCGAGGGCGAGGCGGGCTTCCGGATCGTCGAGCCGTCCGGCCAGCAGGCCGGTCAGGCGGTCGGCGTAGCGGGCCAGACGGGCCGCCGGTTCCTGCAGGTGATGGGCCGTGACCTCGGCGAAACGCTGCAGATCCTGATTGGATCGGCGCAGCCTGTCTTCCAGCATCACCCGCTGAGTGATGTCGCGGGTGACCTTGGTGAAGCCCAGCAGCGTGCCCGCCGGGTCGCGGATGGCGGAGAGCACCACATCGGCCTGGAAACGGCTGCCGTCCCTGCGCAGGCGCCAGCCCATATCCTCGGCCCATCCCCGCGCCACCGCCTCGGCCAGAAGCGTTTGCGGTTTGCCGGCGGCGAGATCGTCGGGAGTATAGAAACAGGCGAGGGAGCGGCCGAGAATCTCGTTCTCCTCGTAGCCCTTCATCCGCTTGGCGCCGGCGTTCCACGACATGACGCACCCCTCGGGATCGAGCATGAAGAGGGCATAGTCCTCGACGCTTTCCGTCATCAGGCGGAAGCGGGATTCGCTTTCGGCCAGACGTCGGTTGCTGTCCAAAAGCCGTTGCCGCGCCTCGATCAGGAAAATGCGCATCAGAAAGCCGATGGAAACCGCCGCCGCCACCGCGCAGGCGGCGCGCACCAGCTGGATCGGCAGACCGGTCAGGGCCAGGAAGCGCGTCTGGTTGATCAGCGCCGCCAGGGCCACGGGGCCCTGGGGGCCGATCAGCCCGCCGGCCGCGGCGTAAAGGGCGAAGCTGCCGGCGGCGATCCGGCCCGACCACAGGATCAGGCGGCGCTCCGGGGTTTGATCGGTCCAGACGATGCGGCGCCGGCAATAAAGCCACAGCCCCAGGGCCGACATCAGGCCGCCGGGCAGGCCGCACAGCAGGCGGCTCCAGATCTCCAGGCTCAGCGGCCAGGACGGGCCGCCCAGGCCCAGCCCCAGCGCCGCTCCCGCCGCCAGGACCGGGCTCCAGGGCGCGGTCAGCCACGGCGGCCGGTCCAGCGACTCCCGCAGCAGGCGCCGCCCGAACTCCAGCAGCGGCAGAAAGGACAACAGCAGCAGCAGGGCGCGGGCCTGTGGCTGGCCGGGGCCGTCGCCATGCACGGCGCGCCACAGATCCATCCATTCCCGGAAGCCGTGCAGAAAGCCGAAGGCCGCCAGCAGCCAAAGGGTGTTGCCCAGTTCCGGGCGGCTGTGGTCGTCGTAACGGACCAGGATCACCAGCCCCATGCCGAGGAAGGCGAGGCCATAGAGCAGGAACACCACATCCATCGGCAGGATCACCGTCGTCATGTTCTCATACCGGCCAACCATTGAAGTGACTCGTTGGCCGGTATCCAGCGAGCATTGAGCGAGCGGCCAAGGCGGCGGATGCCGCCGCCCGGCGAGGGACGATACAACCGGTCAATTCATTGGCCGGTTGG
>JAJZGK010000084.1 GCA_021798485.1 Pseudomonadota bacterium | reverse complement strand
CGGCCAACCATTGAAGTGACTCGTTGGCCGGTATCCAGCGAGCATTGAGCGAGCGGCCAAGGCGGCGGATGCCGCCGCCCGGCGAGGGACGATACAACCGGTCAATTCATTGGGCGGTTGGTATGATCCGGCAGGGGGCATCGGCGGGAGGCCATGCGATAAGCCCGGCGCCCCCGAACCGGGGACGCCGGGCTTCATCATGCCGATGCTTTCCTGCCGGCTGGGATCAGTCGCCGTTGCGGATATTGCCGAGGAAGGACCCGACGCGGCTGTTGAGGCCGTCGGACTGGCGCGACAGTTCGCTGGAGGCGGTCAGCACCTCGCGGGCGGCCGAGCCGGTTTCGCTGGCGGCGCTGGTCACCAGCGAGATGTTGCGGGTGACGGTGCCGGTGCCTTCGGCGGCTTCCTGCACATTGCGGGCGATCTCCTGGGTGGCGGCGCCCTGTTCCTCGACGGCGGCGGCGATGGCCGAGGCGATCTCGCTGATCTGGCCGATGGTCTGGCCGATGCCCTGGATGGCGGTCACGGCATCGCGGGTGGCCGATTGCACGGCGGTGATCTGGGCGGTGATCTCGTCGGTGGCCCGCCCGGTCTGGTTGGCCAGGTTCTTCACCTCGCCGGCCACCACGGCGAAGCCCTTGCCGGCCTCGCCGGCGCGCGCCGCCTCGATGGTGGCATTGAGGGCCAGCAGATTGGTCTGGCTGGCGATGTCGTTGATCAGCTTCACCACCTCGCCGATCTTGCCGGCGGCCTCGGTCAGGCCCTGCACCATGGTGTTGGTGCGCCGGGCCTCGTCCACGGCGGCGCTGGCGATCTGGGTGGATTGGCTCACCTGGCGGCTGATTTCCTGGATCGAGGCGGTCAGTTCCTCGGTGGCGGCGGCCACGGTTTCCACATTGGCCGAGGCATGTTCGGCGGCGCTGGCCACGGCGGTGGACTGGCGCAGGGTTTCCTCGGCGGTGGCGGCCATGGTCCTGGCGGTGGCCTCAAGCTCGCCGGCGGCGGACGACACCACTTTCAGAACGCCGGTGACGTCCTGTTCGAAGGCGTCGGCGTGGGCGTTCATCAGGGCGGCGGCCTGGTGGCGCTTCGAGGTTTCGTCATAGACCGAGATGGCCACGTCCATATCCAGGAACACCGCCTTGTTGATGGCGGCGATGATCTCGGCGGCGCGCTGCGGCTTTTTGCGGTAGGCCTCCAGCACCAGGGCGACCATGCGGTTCAGGGTGAAGGCGTAGGCGGCGATATACCAGCGCGGCTCCAGCCCCACCTGTTCATGGATCTGGCCGATCTTGGCCACCTGGGCGAAATAGGCGTCGCTGAACTCGCCGCTGAAGACGTTGTCCAGCCAATGCCTGCGCTGCATGGCGCGGGCATGGTCCACCGAGGCGCCGGTTCCGGCGCCGAACAGCCGGGCCACCTCCGGGGTGCGCCGCACATGGGCGTAAAAGGCGTCCAGCACATCGTCGATATGCCGGGCCAGGATATCGCGGAAATCGCGCAGGGCGGCACGGGTGTCGTTATCCACCAGCAGGAAAGAAAGCCGGCCTTCGCGATCCAGATCCTTCGTCATAATCCAACCTTTCTTCCGGTTAAGCGGGCTTACCGAAGCCATGCCAAACAGTCTCTTAATGGCAATGCAAAACGTATAATGCAATATGGAATAATTGTAAAAAATATCGGGGTATAAACGATTTCGAAAGGATTGAATGACGCGGCGGGCGCGCGGCATGAAAAGCCGTTGTGCGAAGAGACTTGCGCGGTGCGTCTTTCCTGAATAATGTCCCCGGTTCATGGCCGGGGAGCCGGGCATCCGAACGGGGGTAAAACCCTGGATCCGGACTGCGCCAGCCGGGGCTTCGTCGATCTTTCGAGGTCGGGCGGGTGTGGTGGAATTGGTAGACACACTGGATTTAGGTTCCAGCGGCGCAAGCCTTGGGGGTTCAAGTCCCTTCACCCGCACCAGATCCGGAGCTTCCGAGGACCCGGCAACGGTTTTAGAACGCGCATCCCGCGCTTGATGTTGACGATTGCGATTGGCAGAGAATTCTATGCAAGTAACTCAGATCAATGCCGACGGCCTGAAGCACGAATTCAAGGTCGTCATCACCGCCGGTCAGTTTGACGAAAAGGTGAAGGACCGCCTGACCGAGGTCGGGCAGTCCGTCAAGGTTCCGGGCTTCCGTCCGGGCAAGGTGCCGATGGCCATTCTGCGCCAGAAGTACGGCAAGTCGGTGATGGGCGAGGTGCTGGAAGGCGCCGTGAACGAGGGCGCCCAGCACGCCGTCGAGCAGAACAAGCTGCGTCCGGCCCTGCAGCCCAAGGTCGAGATCACCAAGTTCGAGGACGGCGGGGATCTGGAATTCTCGGTGGCGGTGGAAGTGCTGCCCGAGATCGAGGTGATGGATCTCTCGACCCTGACCCTGGAAAAGATGGTGGCCGAGATCGACGAGGCCGAGCTGGAAGAGGCCCTGAAAGGCCTGGCCTCGCGCCGCGAAACCACCGAGGCCGCCCCCGCCGGGCAGGCCGCCGCCAGCGGCGACGTGGTGGTGATCGATTTCCTGGGCAAGGTGGACGGCGTCGCCTTCGATGGCGGCAAGGGCGAGGGCTACAGCCTGAAGCTGGGCTCCAACAGCTTCATCCCCGGTTTCGAAGAGCAGCTGGTGGGCAAGAAGGCCGGTGATGAAACCGTGGTGAAGGTGACCTTCCCCGAGGCCTATCACGCCGAAAACCTGGCCGGCAAGGCCTCGGAGTTCGAGGTCAAGGTGCACGAGGTGCGCACCTCCGTTCCCGCCGGGATCGATGACGAGCTGGCCAAGTCGGTTGGCCTGGAAAACCTCGCCGCCCTGAAGGACGCCCTGCGCGAGGAAATCGGCCGCGATTACACCACCATGGCCCGCGCCCATCTGAAGCGCGCCCTGCTGGACCGTCTGGCCGAAAACCATTCCTTCCCGGTGCCCCAGGGCATGGTGGACATGGAATTCGACGCCATCTGGAAGCAGCTGGAGGCCGACAAGGCCGCCGGCCGCCTGGACGAGGCCGACAAGGACAAGAGCGACGACGAGCTGAAGGCCGAATACCGCGCCATCGCCGAACGCCGCGTGCGTCTGGGCCTGCTGCTGTCGGAAGTGGGGCAGAAGAACAGCGTGCAGATCACCCAGGAGGATCTGAACCGCGCCGTGATGAACGAGGCCCGCCGCTTCCCCGGCCAGGAACATCTGGTGTTCCAGTACTATCAGAAGAACCAGGACGCCCTGAACAGCCTGCGCGCCCCCATCTTCGAGGAAAAGGTCATCGACTACATCGTCGAGCGGGCCCAGGTTTCGGAGAAGACGGTGAGCCCCGAGGATTTGCGCAAGGACCCCGATGCGGCGCCGGGCGCCGCCGAGGAGGCCAAGCCCAAGAAGAAGGCGGCCGCGAAGAAGAAGGCCGATAAGGCCGGGACCGAAGAGTAACCCTTGAAAACGGGTGGGTCCGCCGGACCCACCCGTTTTTCATAAAAATTGCATATCCCGGCTTTCCTGCCGGAAAAAAGCAACTATGTTAAGCAACTGGTTCGTTAATCACTTTTTATTGATGCGATTGCAGGCGAAAAGGATGATCCGATGAGAGAGCGCGATCCGATCGATCTCTACATGAATACCCTGGTTCCCATGGTGGTCGAGCAGACCAACCGGGGCGAGCGCGCCTATGATATCTATTCGCGCCTGTTGAAGGAGCGCATCATCTTCCTGACCGGGCAGGTGGAGGATTACGGCTCCAGCCTGATCTGCGCCCAGCTGCTGTATCTGGAATCGGAAAACCCCGGCAAGGATATCGCCTTTTACATCAACTCGCCGGGCGGCGTGGTGACTTCGGGCATGGCCATCTACGACACCATGCAGTATATCCGCCCCGATGTTTCCACCGTGTGCATCGGCCAGGCCGCCTCCATGGGTTCGCTGCTGCTGACCGCCGGCGCCGCCGGCAAGCGCTTCGCCCTGCCCAACGCCCGCGTCATGGTGCATCAGCCTTCGGGCGGGGCGCAGGGGCAGGCCACCGATATCGAAATCCAGGCCCGCGAGATCCTCTCGATGCGCGCCCGCCTGAACGGGCTTTACGTGCAGCATACCGGGCAGCCGCTGGATGTGATCGAGCGCACCATGGAACGCGACAAGTTCATGACCGCCGAGGAGGCCAAGGAGTTCGGCCTGATCGACGAAGTGGTGACCAGCCGCCCGGTTCCGGCCGGCGAGGGCGAATAAGTTTCTTCCGGCCCCAAAGCGCGGCCTTTGCCGCGCTCAAGGGTCCGGGCATGCAGTTTTAGCCGTTGTATGACGGCAATTATCGGGTCTAACATGGCCCGATAACGGCCATCCTACCCTATGGAGACCCGATGACCAAGTCCACGAGCGGCGATTCCAAGAATACCCTCTACTGCTCGTTCTGCGGAAAGAGCCAGCATGAGGTCCGCAAACTGATCGCCGGGCCGACCGTATTCATTTGCGATGAATGCGTCGAGCTGTGCATGGACATTATCCGCGAGGAGCACAAGACTCATCTGGTGCGGTCGCGGGATGGCGTGCCCACGCCCCGCGATATCTGCGCGGTTCTGGATGATTATGTGATCGGCCAGCCGCACGCCAAGCGCGTTCTGGCCGTGGCGGTGCACAATCACTACAAGCGCCTGAGCCAGGGCGGCAAAAGCACGGATGTGGAGATCGCCAAGAGCAACATCCTGCTGGTGGGCCCCACCGGCTGCGGCAAGACGCTGCTGGCCCAGACCCTGGCCCGCATCCTGGATGTGCCCTTCACCATGGCCGACGCCACCACTCTGACCGAAGCCGGCTATGTGGGCGAGGATGTGGAAAACATCATCCTGAAGCTTCTGCAGGCCGCCGACTATAATGTGGAGCGGGCCCAGCGCGGCATCGTCTATATCGACGAGGTGGACAAGATCAGCCGCAAGTCCGACAACCCCTCCATCACCCGCGACGTCTCCGGCGAGGGTGTGCAGCAGGCGCTGCTGAAGATCATGGAAGGCACGGTGGCCTCGGTGCCGCCGCAGGGCGGGCGCAAGCATCCGCAGCAGGAATTCCTGCAGGTGGATACCACCAACATCCTGTTCATCTGCGGCGGCGCCTTCGCCGGTCTGGAAAAGATCATCAGCGGCCGCGGCCGGGGCACCTCCATCGGCTTCGGCGCCGACGTGCGCGCCCCCGAGGAACGCAGCACCGGCGATATCCTGCGCGAGGTCGAACCCGAGGATCTGCTGAAATTCGGCCTGATCCCGGAATTCGTCGGCCGTCTGCCGGTTCTGGCCACCCTGACCGACCTCGACGAGGCCGCCCTGGTGGACATCCTCTCCAAGCCCAAGAACGCCCTGGTCAAGCAGTACCAGCGCCTGTTCGACCCCCAGAATGTGCGCCTGACCTTCACCGATGACGCCCAGAAGCTGATCGCCCGCAAGGCCATCGCCCGCAAGACCGGCGCCCGCGGCCTGCGCTCGATCATGGAAGGCATTCTGCTGGAGACCATGTTCGATCTGCCCGGCCTGGAAACGGTGGAAGAAGTGGTTATCAACGGCGAGGTGGTGGAAGGTCGGGCCCAGCCACTCTATATCTATGCTGACCGCCGCGAGGATACCGGCACCAGCGCCTGACGGGAACTCCCCGCCGGGGGCGGAGGCCGCGTCCGCGGCACCCTTCGGCGGGGCCTTCCGATGGAAGTTCCTGAAAAACGTCCGAAAGTTTGGGCGGACCCGGCCGATCGGTGTCCACATGCGGGGCGGCCCCTTGCCGATGGCGCGGGGCAATGGGATCGACGCGAATTTTAAGAGGTAACATGGTCGAACTTGCGACAGGTGATGTCTTCCCGGTTCTGCCGCTGCGAGACATCGTGGTCTTCCCGCACATGATCGTGCCGCTGTTCGTCGGACGCGAAAAGTCCGTGCGGGCGCTGGAAGACGTCATGCAGGACGACAAACAGATCCTGCTGGTGGCCCAGAAGAACGCCGCCCAGGATGATCCCACCACCGACGATATTTATCAGGTGGGTACGGTCTCCACCGTGCTGCAGCTGCTGAAACTGCCCGACGGCACCGTCAAGGTGCTGGTGGAAGGCGGGCGGCGGGCCCACATCACCGAATTTACCGGCAACGAGGAGTTCTTCCAGTGCCACGCGGCGCTGCTGGACGACGATCTGGGCGACGCGCAGGAGCTGGAAGCGCTGTCGCGCTCGGTGGTGGCCCAGTTCGAGCAATATATCAAGCTCAACAAGAAGATTCCGCCGGAAGTGCTGGTGTCGGTCAATCAGATCGAGGATGCCGGCAAGCTGGCCGATACCGTGGCCTCGCACCTGCAGCTGAAAATTTCGGAAAAGCAGGAACTGCTGGAACTGGCCACCGTGTCGGAGCGGCTGGAGCGGGTCTATTCCTACATGGAATCCGAAATCGGCGTGCTGCAGGTGGAAAAGAAGATCCGCAGCCGGGTCAAGCGCCAGATGGAGAAGACCCAGCGCGAGTACTATCTGAACGAGCAGCTGAAGGCCATTCAGAAGGAGCTGGGCGAAGGCGAGGACGGCCGCGACGAGGCCGCCGAGCTTGAGGAGCGCATCCAGAAAACCCGCCTCAGCAAGGAGGCCCATGAAAAGGCCATGGGCGAGCTGAAGAAGCTGCGCTCCATGAGCCCGATGTCGGCGGAAGCCACCGTGGTGCGCAATTATCTCGACTGGATCCTGTCGATCCCGTGGAAGAAACGCACCAAGGTCAAGCGCGACATCAAGGGTGCCGAGAAGATCCTCAACACCGACCATTACGGCCTCGACAAGGTCAAGGAACGCATCCTGGAATATCTGGCCGTGCAGGAACGCACCCAGAAGGTCAAGGGGCCGATCCTGTGCCTGGTGGGGCCGCCCGGTGTGGGCAAGACCTCGCTGGGTCGTTCCATCGCCACCGCCACCGGCCGCAATTTCGTGCGCATCTCGCTGGGCGGCGTGCGCGACGAATCCGAGATCCGCGGCCACCGGCGCACCTATATCGGCTCCATGCCCGGCAAGATCGTGCAGGGCATGAAAAAGGCCAAGTCGTCGAACCCGCTGTTCCTGCTGGACGAGGTGGACAAGCTGGGCGCCGACTGGCGCGGCGATCCGGCCTCGGCCCTGCTGGAGGTGCTGGATCCCGAACAGAACACCACCTTCAACGACCATTACCTGGAGGTGGATTACGACCTCTCGGACGTGATGTTCGTGACCACGGCCAACACCCTGCGCATGCCGCAGCCGCTGCTGGACCGCATGGAGATCATTCGTCTGTCGGGCTATACCGAGGACGAGAAGGTGGAGATCGCCAAGCGCCACCTGATCGACAAGCAGGCCAAGGCCGCCGGGCTGAAGAGCGGGGAATGGTCGCTGTCCGACGATGCCCTGCGCGATCTGGTGCGCTACTACACCCGCGAAGCCGGGGTGCGTAATCTGGAGCGCGAGATCGCCAATCTGGCCCGCAAGGCGGTGAAGGAGATCGTGACCAGGGGCCAGGGCACCAAGGTGGCGGTCACGCGCCGCAACCTGGAAAAATTCGCCGGCGTGCGCCGCTTCCACTTCGGCGAGGCCGAGCTGGAGGATCTGGTGGGCGTGGTGACCGGCCTGGCCTGGACCGAGGTGGGCGGTGAGCTGTTGTCCATCGAGGCGGTGTCCATGCCCGGCAAGGGCGTGTTCAGCCATACCGGCAAGCTGGGCGACGTGATGCAGGAATCGGTGCAGGCGGCGCGCTCCTACGTGCGGTCGCGCTCGGTGGATTTCGGCATCAAGCCCGCCGCCTTCGTCAAGCGCGACATCCATGTGCACGTGCCCGAGGGGGCCACCCCGAAGGACGGTCCCTCGGCCGGCGTGGCCATGTGCACGGCCATCGTTTCGGTGCTGACCGGCATTCCGGTCAGGAAGGATGTGGCCATGACCGGCGAGATCACCCTGCGCGGCCGGGTGCTGCCCATCGGCGGGCTGAAGGAGAAACTTCTGGCGGCGCTGCGCGGCGGCTTGAAGACGGTGCTGATCCCCAAGGACAACGAAAAGGATCTGGCCGAAATCCCCGACAATGTGAAGCGCGGCCTGAAGATCATCCCGGTGGCGGTGGTGGACGAGGTCTTGGCCAATGCCCTGACCCAGCCCCTCACGCCCATCGAATGGGAACCCGAGGACGTTGAAGTAAAGGCCGTTGCAAAAACGGATGCAACGGAGACTTCCGATACAACAGTGATGACCCATTAAAGGGTTCCGGAAGGGCCGATGCTTTCAGGCATCGGCCTTTTCTTTTGCGGGCTTTGTGTGATGTCCGTCACAGCATACCGGCAGAGGCAACGGCTTTCCGACTTGGCAAGCGAAAAATCGGCGGAAAAGCTGGGGGAAAGCCCTTATCTTCGATTGACGGGGTGAGGAAAGTGGAATTAGACTGCGCGCCATCCTTTAAGTAGTCAGCATGTTGCTGGTTCCTATGAGATGTTTTGACGGAAGGGGGTCCCGTGGCTAACAAGAATGATCTCGTCGCCGTAGTGGCTAACAGCACTGGCCTGTCCAAGGCCGACGCCGCCAAGGCGGTTGATGCTGTGTTCGCGGCGATTACCGAATCCCTGCAGAAGGGTGATGAAGTCCGCCTGGTCGGGTTCGGCACGTTTGCCGTTTCCGAGCGCGCCGCGTCGGAAGGGCGCAATCCGCGCACCGGTGAAAAGATCGAGATTCCGGCCTCCAAGCAGCCTAAGTTCAAGGCTGGCAAGGGCCTGAAGGACGCCGTGCAGTAAGCACCGCCTTCATCGCGAAGGGCAATGCCGGTTGCGTTGGCGGCCGGCATTGTTGTTTCTGCGGGCGGTTAGCTCAGTTGGTAGAGTGCCTCCTTTACACGGAGGATGCCGGGGGTTCGAGTCCCTCACCGCCCACCAGAATTCGAAAAAGTAGAAAGCGCCTTCGGCTTGTCCGGGGCGCTTTTTATTTTATGAGGGAACGTAATACCGGCCAACCATTGAAGTGATACCGGCCAACCATTGAAGTGACTCGTTGGCCGGTATCCAGCGAGCATTGAGCGAGCGGCCAAGGCGGCGGATGCCGCCGCCCGGCGAGGGACGATACAACCGGTCAATTCATTGGGCGGTTGGTATAAAGGGTGAAATAATACCGGCCAACCATTGACGTGACGGGTTGGCCGGTCTCCAGCGAGCATTGAGCGAGCGGCCAAGGCGGCGGATGCCGCCGCCCGGCGAGGGACGATACAACCGGTCAATTCATTGGGCGGTTGGTATAAAAATGAACCCGGCGCATACTGCGCGCCGGGTCTTTTAGGGCATCTTATTGATTTTAATTCTTTTATTTCGGTGACGATACGCTATTTGCGGCGCCAGCCAATGGCCGAGTCTTCTCCGGGGTCATCCTCCTCGACATCCTCGCTCTGGCAGCCCCAGGCCGCCAGATCGTCGATCTCCCGGTCGGTCATCTGGACCACCAGCCAGGACCGGCCATTGCCTTGCGGGGCGACGGTGGCTTCATCGAGAATCCGCCGCAGCAGAACGCTGGCGGTTTCCTCCTCATCGGCGCGCAACCGCCGCCAGGACCACCCCGCCGGATGGGGGGACTTGTTTTCACGTTTCCCTGTCATGTCGCACACTACCTTTGATGACCCGGCTCCCTGTTGAAGGGAGGGCGAGTCCGCTGTTGGCGGGACGGCGTTTCGTGTTCGATCCGGCACCGTGGCTCGACAGGCGGCCACCTGTCGGCCCTCGCTCTCGCAAGGGGTGCTCGGTTATCATCAGAGAAAATGGCTTTTTGCAAGCGGCGGCACGGAAGGGGATGCCGGAGCGCCTCAAATCGCCTCGGGGCGATAGGAGCCCACCACCAGGGCCAGCACCTCCACCTCCTCGCCGTCATCGGCGGCCAGGGGGGTCTGGTGGGCGGGATCGTCGGACAGCGGCCATAACCAGGTGCGGCCGCGCCCATCCAGCCGCAATTCCTTTACCGTGGCTTCCACCAGGCCGTTCCCGGCCCGGCGCTGCACCACCACCCGCTGGCCGGAGCGGGGGGATTGCTGAATATCGCAAAAGCGCACGCAAACGATGATGCTGCCGTCGGGATAAAGGCGGTTCATGCTGCTGCCGCGCACTTCCAGGCCGAAATGCTCGGCCTGGGGAAAGCGCGGATCGGCGGCGGCGCCGGGCACCGGCCGCCATTCGGCGGGATTCCATTCCAGGGCTTCGATCCAGCTCCCCGCCTGCACGGCGCCCCGGGTCAGGATGGGGGCGGGGGCTTCGCGCGGGGCCTGCATGGGGCCTTCACCATCCAGCAGCCAGGCCAGGCGGATACCCAGACGGGCGCAATAATCGCGGGCCACGCTGCGCTTCAGGCCGCGCCCCGAGGATTCGTGGGCCGAGTAGGTGGCCTGGGGCAGGCCGAAAGCCGACCAGAAGGCCTTCTGGGTGCGAAAGCCCGCCGCCAGGCGGGCCTGTTTCAGGCGGGCGGCGATGGCGGCGGTATCGGCGGGGGGGGCGGCGTCCTCATCCATATCGCGGATTGTAGTTTTTGCCGCCGCGATGGCAATGCCAGAAAAAACTGCAATACGCAGTATTAAACCTTGACGTGAAATTACGTAATGTAATATTTCCGAGGGGCGGCAAGGGGGATTGCCGCTCTCACCCATCGTTGTTTCGCCCCTGGCGAAATTCGGATGGGTGGGGCGCCGTTCACAATGAGGGGTTGATCTTCATGAGCATCATGCCCGAACGGGCCTTGTGGGTGGCCGTGCTGCACCGGGCCGTCGAAGACGTTTTCGGGATCGGCACGCAGCGGGGGAGCGCCGATCCCGCCGCCCCGGATCTGGAGCGCGACCGGGCTCTGCAATGGGTTTTGCGCGGCGGGCCGGATTTCCGCGATGTCTGTGAAATGGCGGGTTTCGAGGCCCGCACCATCCGCCGCGTCATTCTGGCCGGGCTGGCGGCGCAGCGGGACCGGGGCAAAGGCGGTTTGCCGGAAATTTTCGCCCTGCTGGAGGGCGGCGAACACCAAGGAGAGGGACGGATATGAGAGCCAAGCCGAAACTGCATAAAGGGGGGCGCAAGCGGCAGAGCGGCCCCCGCACCGCCTCGGGCCTTCTGAAGGCCTGTGATGCCGCGCCCTTGGCCCTGCTGCGCCGCCGCGCCGCCATGGCCGGCGTGACCGAGGCGGTGGCGCGCTCCAGCCCCCTGGCCGGTTACGCCCTGGGGCTGCTGCGGCTGCGCGGGGTGATCGGCCAGGACCAGCATGATGCCGGTCTGCGCTTTGCCGTGGATTGGAACCGCTGGGCCCTGCTGGCCGGGTTGCCGGCGCATCAATTGCGCCTGCCCACCGGCGGCACCCGCCCGGAAAGCGGCGATGCCGAGTGGCTGCGGGTGCGCGACCGCTATCTGGCGGCCTGCGCCAGGGTGCGGCCGTTCTGGCCGGTGATCGAGGCGGTGGTGATGGACGACTGGCCCGACAGCCCGGAGAGCATGGCCCTGTTTCTGGAGCGCCCCCAGGCGGTGGCGGCGCTGAAATCCGGGCTGGATTTTCTGGCCTCGTTTTATCGCATCGGTGCCTGCGGCAGGGAAGAGAAGGCTTTATGAATGGAAAAAATTTGTATGGCTGAAAATATTGGTTGCGCCGTGCCGCCGGCTGTGAGATATAAGTAATATCACGTTGAGAAATTGCGCCCGGCCCTGGTGGTCCGGGCGTTTTTCGTTTTGGGGTGCCATGTCCAATCGATCCAGGCTGAGTGATGAGCAATGGTTGCAGATCGAGGCCGCCCTGCTGGCGGGCGAGACGGTCCTGGCCTTGAGCGCCCGTTTCGCCATCAGCGAAAGCGCCATCCGCAAGCGCATGCGTGGCCGGCTGACGGTGATGCGGGCGCAATGCGCCTGGCCCGACGATGTGGAGCCGCCCCGTTCGCTGGCCGGGCAGTTGCGGGCGATCGG
>JAJZGK010000083.1 GCA_021798485.1 Pseudomonadota bacterium | reverse complement strand
AGGTCAGGCGGCTTACCAGCAGTTTCATACCCGGTGGGTCCGCTCCGTCGGTGGCAACTGATACCAACCGGCCAATGAGTCGTGTCAATGGTTGGCCGGTCTGAAACATTAGGATAGCGGAACGATGCCGGACGGCGCCATGCGTATCGATCAGTGGCTGTGGTTCGCCCGCCTGTGCAAAAGCCGCGGCCTGGCCCAGACACTGATCGGGCAGGGGCTGGTGCGGCTTAACCGCCAGGCGGTGGCGAAGGCCGGAACGCCGCTGCGGCCGGGCGACGAGGTGGCCCTGCCGCAAGGCCGCCAGCAGCTGCGTCTTAAGGTGCTGGCCCTGGCCGGACGGCGCGGCCCCGCCGCCGAGGCGGCCGGCCTTTATCTGCTGCTTGACCGCCTGCCCCGCGACGACGATGTATAGCAGGGCGTGAAAAGGCCTTGTCCGGGTGGGGTTGCCCGTTCGCCCCGGCTTATGCTAGAGCAGGCGCCTTACATGCCGGCCAGGCCCGGCCGGTTCGCCGGGGGGTACCGGCGCATCCATTGGCATTGGGAGGGAAGCATGGCGTACGTGGTTACGGAAAACTGCATCAAGTGCAAATTCACCGATTGCGTGGAAGTCTGTCCGGTGGACTGCTTCTATGAGGGTGAGAACTTCCTGGTCATCAATCCCGACGAATGCATCGATTGCGGCGTGTGCGAGCCGGAATGCCCGGCCGAGGCCATTTATCCCGACAGCGAGGCCAAGGCCGCCAACTGGGCCGAGGTCAACCGCAAATACGCCGCCGAATGGCCGAACATCACCCGTAAGATCGATCCTCTGCCCGGCGCCGAGCAGGCCAAGGGCGAAGCCGGCAAGGCGTCGGCCTTAAGCCCCAAGCCCGCCGCCCGCTAAAGCTCCGGCCAAGCGCGTTCGCCTGCGGTCTGGGCGGCGCCTGGTGCGGCAAAACAGAGCGCGGCGCCGCCGGGAACAGGGGGCCGACTATCCGAGAGGACGATGCTCCTCCTCCGAATGTCTTCTCGGATTCTTCTGTTCGTCATAAAGCGATCATGCTATAAGAAGCATTCCGCCGAGCTGTGCTTGGCGGAGCCGGAGGGTTGCCTTCCGGGCCGCCCAAGAGGCGGCCCATGGGAGCGGCAGCTCTGCAACGCAACAGTTTGATGTTTTTCGGATCGACCGCTGATGCGGACGGTGCGCGGCCTTTTTGTCGTCTGCGCCCTGTTCGTTCTGTTGGCCTGCCGGATGCGACCGCTCTTGAGGATGGTGGAAAAAATGCGCGTCAATGAACCGTTCAACGAAGGCGATCTCGTGGTGTATCCGACCCATGGCGTCGGCAAGGTGGCGGCCATCGAAAAGCAGCATATCGCCGGCCACGAGCTGGAACTGTTCGTCATCACCTTCGACCGCGACCGCATGACCCTGCGCATTCCCGTGCCCAAGGCCAAGAATTCCGGCCTGCGCAAGCTCTCGACCCGCTCGGTGATGGACGAGGCCCTGGGCACCCTGGCCACCCGCGCCAAGATCAAGCGCGCCATGTGGAGCCGCCGCGCCCAGGAATACGAGGCCAAGATCAATTCGGGCGATCCCCTGGCCATCGCCGAGGTGGTGCGCGATCTGCACCGCAACGCCAATCAGCCCGACCAGTCCTACAGCGAACGCCAGATCTACGAGGCGGCTTTGGACCGTCTGGCCTGCGAACTGGCGGCGGTGGAACGCATCCAGCCGGATGAAGCCACACAAAAACTGGAAAAACTGCTCGACGCGGCTTAATCTCGCCGCGGGTGGCGTGCGGCGGCTTTAAGGGGGCCTGCCGGCGCCGGTAACGCCGAAGCGAGGGGAGCAGCGCCAGGCCGCATGTCGGAACAGACCTTATTCGCGACCTTGCGCGCCGAGTCCCGCATCTGGGCCGTGGCCGCCATTCATGGCGCGGTGGACCGCCTGCGGGCGCTGCATGGCCAGCTGGGGCCGTTGTTCGAGCCCGGTGATCAGCTGGTTTATCTCGGCAACTATTCCGGCCACGGCCCCGCCGTGCGCGAAACCATCGATGAACTGCTGCTGTTCCGCCGCGCCCTGCTGGCCCTGGGCGGGGTGGAGTGCGACGATATCGTCTATCTGCGCGGCGGCCAGGAGGAAATGTGGCACAAGCTGCTGCAGTTGCAGCTGGCCCCCAATCCGCAGCAGGTGCTGCACTGGATGGTGGAGCAGGGCATCCAGCCCACCATCGAGGCCTATGGCGCCCGGGTGGACGACGCCCTGCTGGCCGCCCGCGACGGCATCCTCTCCCTGACCAAATGGACCAGCCAGCTGCGCCAGACCCTGCGCGGCTTCGACGGCCATACCGCCCTGACCAGCGTGCTGCGCCATGCCGCCTTCACCGCCGACGGCAGTCTGCTGTTCGTGCATGCGGGCATCGATCCGTCGCGGCCGCTGCTGGCGCAAAGCGACAGTTTCTGGTGGGGCGGCGGCAGTTTTCAGCAGATCGAAGAGCCGTTCGAGCATTACCGCCGCATTGTGCGCGGCTACGACCGCCGCCATGGCGGCGTGCAGGAAACCGCCGCCACCATGACCCTGGACGCCAATTGCGGCTTTGGCGGGCCGTTGCTGGCCGCCTGCTTCGCGCCCGGTGGCGAACTGATTAACACCATCAGCGCATAGGCCGCATTCTAAATACCACTTGCGGGAAGTGATTTGCTTCGCTAATTTTCACAAAGTTTTTTGTGAATAGCGGAGGCAGCGGTGTCCATCGCGGGAAAGCGGGTTCTGCTGATCATTTCCGGCGGCATCGCCGCCTATAAAAGCCTGGATCTCATCCGCCGCCTGCGGGAACGCGGCGCTTCGGTCGGCTGCGTGCTGACCCGGGGCGGCGCCCAGTTCGTCACGCCGCTGTCGGTGTCGGCCCTGGCCGGCGAGGCGGTGCACGACGATCTCTTCGCCCTTACCGACGACAGCGGCATGGGGCACATTCAGTTGTCGCGCCAGGCTGATCTGGTGGTGGTGGCTCCGGCCAGCGCCGATCTGCTGGCCAAGATGGCCGCCGGTCTGGCCGATGATCTGGCCTCGACCCTGCTGCTGGCCAGCGACAAGCCGGTCCTGGTGGCCCCGGCCATGAACAGCCAGATGTGGCGCCATGCCGCCACCCAGGCCAATCTGGCCACCTTGCGCGGGCGGGGCGTGCGGCAGGTGGGGCCGGCGGCTGGCGATCTGGCCTGCGGCGAGGTGGGCGAAGGCCGCCTGGCCGGGGTGCCGGCCATTCTCTCCGCTATCGAAACGATTCTTGGGGCGCCGCAGCCGCTGGCCGGGCGCCGCGCCCTGGTCACCAGCGGCCCCACGTTCGAACCCATCGATCCGGTGCGGTACATCGGCAACCGCTCCTCGGGCAAGCAGGGCCATGCCATCGCCGCCGCCCTGGCGCGGCTGGGGGCCGAGGTCACCCTGATCAGCGGTCCGGTGGCCCTGGCCGATCCCGCCGGGGTGCGCACGGTCCGGGTGGAAACCGCCCGGGAGATGCTGGCGGCGGCCAAGGCCGCGCTGCCGGCCGATATCGCCGTTTGCGCCGCCGCCGTGGCCGATTGGCAGGTGGTCAACGCCCTGCCGCAAAAGCGCAAGAAGGAGGCGGGGGCGCCGCCGCCGGTCATCGAACTGGCCGCCAATCCCGATATTCTGGCCACCCTGGCGGCGCCGGGGCCCTTGCGCCCGGCCCTGGTGGTGGGGTTTGCCGCCGAAACCGAAAACCTGCGGGAGCATGCCGCCGCCAAACTGGCGCGCAAGGGCTGCGATCTGATTGTCGCCAACGATGTTTCGCCGGCCAGCGGCACCTTTGGCGGCGACCACAACAGCGTGGTGCTGGTGTCGGCCACCGGGGCCGAGCCCTGGCCGCGTCTGGACAAGGACGAGGTGGCGGCGCGGCTGGCCGCCTGGATCGCCGCCGCCCTGACGGAAGGAGACAAAATCTGATGACTGCCGTTCCCATCCGTGTGCAGCGCCTGGCGCACGGGGCCGATCTGCCGTTGCCGGCCTATGAAACCGCCCATGCCGCCGGCCTCGATCTGGCCGCCGCCCTGGCGGCGCCGCTGCAGCTGGCCCCCGGCGCCCGGGCCCTGGTGCCCACCGGCCTGGCCATCGCCCTGCCCGAGGGCTACGAGGCCCAGGTGCGCCCGCGCTCGGGCCTGGCGGCCAGGCAGGGGGTGACCGTGCTGAACAGCCCCGGCACCATCGATGCCGATTACCGGGGCGAGGTCAAGGTGATCCTGATCAATCACGGATCCGAAACGTTTACCGTGACGCACGGCATGCGCATTGCCCAGATGGTGGTGGCGCCGGTGGTGCGGGCGGTGTGGGAAGACTGCGCCGAACTGCCCGGCAGCGACCGTGGCGCCGGCGGCTTCGGCTCGACCGGCCTGACCCGGCCGTAAGCAAGGAACAGACCGATATGTTGCGTCCTTCGAAAAAGATGCTCTACGCCATCGAGGCGGTGCTGGATATCGCCTATCACGCCGGCGGCGAGCCGGTGCAAAGCCGCGAGATCACCCGCCGCCAGGGCATTCCCCGCCGCTATCTGGAGCAAACGCTGCAGCAGCTGGTGCGCGCCGGCATTCTGACCGGCGTGCGCGGCCCGCGCGGCGGCTATCGGCTGGCGCGGGAACGCCGCCGGGTGTCGGTGGGCGAGATCGTGCGGGTGGTGCGGGCCCTGGAGGCGGTGGAGGATGCGCCCGAGGATCTGCCCAGCTCCGATCTGGGCCTGCAGGTGATCCGCCCCATGTGGACCGATCTGCAGGACGAGCTGATGCGCCGTCTGGATGCCATTTCCGTCGATGATCTGTGCCAGACGGCGCATCAGAACGGAATCTTGAGCGAGGTGGCGCAGAAAATGGATTTTACGATTTGAAACTGGAGTGTGTGGATATTATATTCATCAAAAGGTGTAAAATCATCAATTTCACATTTTGAGCGAGGGCAATTATGACCGACAGCGCTTTCCGCGGCCGCATCTACGACAGCATCATCGAAACCGTCGGCTCCACGCCGCTGGTGCGTATGAAAAAGCTGGCGGCCGAAGCCGGGGTTAAGGCCGATATCGTCGGCAAGCTGGAATTCTTCAATCCGCTGGCCTCGGTGAAGGACCGCATCGGCCTGGCCATGGTGGAGGCGGCGGAAGCCGAGGGCCGCCTGAAGCCCGGTGCCGTGATCATCGAGCCCACCTCGGGCAATACCGGCATCGCCCTGGCCTTCGTGGCCGCCGCCAAGGGCTATCGCCTGATCCTGACCATGCCGGAAAGCATGTCCATCGAACGGCGCAAGATGCTGGCGCTGCTGGGCGCCGAACTGGAGCTGACCCCCGCCGCCAAGGGCATGACCGGGGCGGTGCGCCGCGCCGAGGAGCTGGCCCGGGAAATTCCCAACGCCGTGATCCTGCAGCAGTTCGAAAATCCGGCCAATCCCGCCGTGCATGCCCGCACCACCGCCGAGGAGATCTGGGCCGATACGCACGGCAAGGTGGATATCCTGGTGTCGGGGGTTGGCACCGGCGGCACCGTGACCGGCGTGGGCAAGGCGCTGAAGGCGCGCAATCCGGCCATCAAGGTGGTGGCGGTGGAGCCCGAGGACAGCCCGGTGCTGTCGGGCGGCGCGCCCGGCCCGCACAAGATCCAGGGGATCGGCGCCGGCTTCATCCCTGGCGTGCTGGACCGCGCGGTGATCGACGAGGTTTTGCAGATCAGCAACGAATCCGCCTTCGCCACCGCCCGCAAGGTGGCCCGCCTCGACGGCGTGCCGGTGGGCATTTCCTCCGGCGCGGCCCTGGCGGCCTCGCTGGAACTGGCGGCCCGTCCGGAAAATGCCGGCAAGCTGATCGTGGCCATCATCCCCTCCTTCGCCGAACGCTATCTCTCCACGGCGCTGTTCGACGGCATCGCCTGAAACATCTGTCCGGCGGCTCGCTTTTCGCGGGCCGCCGGGGTATGAACGGGGCATGGACTTCAGCGAAGACCAGATGCGGCGCTACGCCCGCCATATCATCCTGCCGGAAATCGGCGGGGTGGGGCAGGCGCGCCTGCTGCGGTCGCGGGTGCTGGTGGTGGGGGCCGGCGGTCTGGGCTCGCCGCTGATCCTCTATCTGGCCGCCGCCGGGGTGGGCACCATCGGCGTGGTGGACGACGACCGCGTCGATCTGACCAATCTGCAGCGCCAGATCCTGCACCGCGGCGAAGATATCGGCCAGCTCAAGGTGGACAGCGCCGCCCGCCAGGTGGCCGCCCTCAACGGCGATGTGCGGCTGGTACGCCATCCCGAGCGCCTGACCCGCCATAACGCCGCCGCCCTGCTGGCCGGATACGACGTGGTGGCCGATGGCTCCGACAGCTACGCCACCCGGCTGCTGGTCAACGATGCCTGCCGGCTGGCCGGCAAAACCCTGGTTTCGGCGGCGGTGCTGCGCTTCAACGGCCAGCTCGCCACCTTCCGCCCCGGCGGGCCCTGCTACCGCTGCCTCTATCCCGCCCTGCCCGGCGCCAACGAGGCGCCGTCCTGCGCCCAGGCCGGCATTCTGGGGGCCATGGCCGGGGTGATGGGCAGCCTGCAGGCGGTGGAGGTGTGCAAGGAACTGCTGGAGCTTGGCGACAGCCTGGCCGGATCGCTGCTGGTGGTGGATCTGCTCACCACCTCGTTCCGCAAGGTGCGGCTGCCGCAAGATCCCCATTGCCCGCTGTGCGGCAGCCATCCCACCCTGCATGATCTTTCCGGCCATGGCGAGGCGGAGACCGGCTGTGGCTGAGCGGCCCGACAAACTGTCGCTGGTGCTGTTTTCCGGCAGCTACGACAAGGTGCATTACGCCCTGGCCCTGGCGGCGGCGGCCTTGGCCAACAATGGCCGGGCCACGTTGTTCTTCACCATGGGGGCGGCGCGCGCCCTGCTGGCCGCCGATGGGCAGGGGCCGGGCTGGCGGCATCTGCATCCCGGCGAAAACGGCCTGCCGCCGCTGGAAGCCGACGCCGCCCTGACGGCCAGGGGCCTGGGCGGTTTCGAGGAACTGCTTCAGGCCTGCATCGCCCTGGGGGCCACGGTCATGGTGTGCGAAATGGGGCTGAAGGCCCTGGGGCTGGATCTGTTGCAGCTTCGCAATGATATTGCGGTGACGCCGGGGGGTCTGGTCAGCTTCCTGACCGATGCCTCGGCGCAAGGGGGGATGCTGTTTATCTGAGGAGGCGCTGCATGACCAGCGATGTGAAGCCACCGGTTTCGAAAGAGGATACCTTCGACCGCCTGGAGATCCGCCTGGGCCGGGTGGTGGAGGTGGCCTTGGAGCCTTCGGCGCCCAAACCCTCCTACCGCATCGTCGCCGATTTCGGCAAATTCGGCCGCCGCACCACGGTGGGGCGCTTTACCCGCCATGCGGCGGCGGAACTGCAGGATCAGCTGATCCTGGGCGTGCTGAACTTTCCGCCCCGCGCCATCGGCGCCGTCCTGTCGGATTTTCTCATGCTGGGGGTGCAATATCCCAAGGCCGACAGCGGCGAGGCCACCTTTCTGACCGTGGCGGCGGCGGCCAAAATCGGCGGCAAGGTGTTTTAGGGCTAAGACCCGGCTATCCCACCAGCCCCTTCAGGCGGGTGGTGACCGGGCCTGGGTGACCGCCGCCGATGGGGTGGCCATCCACTGCCACCAGGGCGCGGATGCCAAGGGCGTTGGTGAGAAAGGCCTCGCTGGCGGCGGCGAGATCGGCGGGATTGAGGGCGGCGACGGTGGCGCTCAGGCGGTCGATCACCTGGGCGCGCATCACCCCGGGCAGGGCGCCGTCGGCCACCGGCGGGGTCAGCACCTCGCCGTCGATCACCACGAACAGATTGGCGATGCTGCTTTCCGCCAGCCGGCCCTGGCTGTTGAGCAGCAGGGCGTCGTCGGCCTCCCTGGCCGCCGCTTCGCGCCGCGCCAGCAGAGCGTCCATGACGTTCAGGGTCTTGAAGCGGCTGGCCGGGGAAAACTCGTTGCGCCGCGTTACCGTGGCGATGATGGCCCGCGCTGGTCCCGGTTCCGGGGCCGCCGGGGCCAGGGTCAGCAGCAGGGTGGGATGGGGCTGGGCCGGCGGCAGCAGGCCGCGCGGCGCCGGGCCGCGCGTCAGGGTCAGGCGCAGCGCGCCGTCGCGCAGGCTCTTGGCCTTGGCCAGGGCGGTCATGGCCTGGCCGATCTCCTTGTCGGGCAACGGCGCCTGAAAGCCCAGGCAGTCGGCTCCGGCCCGCAGGCGGGCCAGATGGGCGGCCAGATGCCGCACCTTGCCGCCTTTCAGGCATAGGGTTTCGAACAGGCCGTCGGCCAGGGTCAGGCCCCGATCGCTGGGATCGATACGGGCGGCCGCCTCGTCCAGCAGGGAACCGTTCAACCACACCGTCATGATGGTCCTTCCAGGCTTGCGATCATGGCCCGCGCCTTGACCAGGGTTTCCTCATATTCCGCCTGCGGATCGGAATCGGCAACGATGCCGCCGCCGGCCCGGGCCATGACCCGGCCCCGGGTTACGGTCAGGGTGCGGATGGCGATATTACTGTCCATGCGGCCATCGCCGCCGATCCAGGCCAGGCTGCCGAACACCGGGCCGCGCCGCCGCGGTTCCAGTTCGGCGATGATTTCCATGGCTCGCACCTTGGGGGCGCCGGTGATGGAGCCGCCGGGGAAACAGGCCCGCAGCAGATCCAGCGGTCCGGCGCCTTGGGCCAGCTGCCCGCTGACCGCCGAAACCAGATGATGCACCGTGCTGAAGCGTTCAACGGTGAAAAGTTCGGGAACCCGCACGCTGCCCGGCCGGCACACCCTGGCCAGATCGTTGCGCATGAGATCGACGATCATCAGATTTTCCGCCCGATCCTTGGCCGATGCGGCCAGATCGGCGGCCAGGGCCGCGTCGGCGGCGGCATCGGCGCCGCGCGGGCGGGTGCCCTTGATAGGGCGGGTTTCCACGCCGCCGGCGCCGTCCACCGCCAGGAAGCGCTCCGGCGAGGCCGACAGCAGGGCATTGTCCGGCCCCAGGCTCAGGCAGGCGGCGAAAGGGGCGGGTGCCAGATGGCGCAGGCGGCGGTAGAGCATGAAGGCCGACAGGCCGGCGGGCAGCGGCGCGCTGAAGCGCTGCGACAGATTGGCCTGGAAGATGTCGCCGGCATGGATATAGGCGAGGACGTGGGCGATGGCGGCGCGGTAGCTGTCGGCCTCCTGGTCGGCGGTGAAGCGGGCGGTGGCCGACCAGTCGAGGGGGGGCAGCGGCGGCGCCGCCTCCAGATCGGCGGCCAGGGCGCGGGCGGCGGCCTCGGGGCCGATCACCCAGGCCCGGCCCGCGGCATGATCCCAGGCGGCGATGCAGTCGAACAGGCCCATGGCCAGGGGCGGCAGGGCGAGATCGTCGGGCTGATGCTCGGGCAGGCGCTCCACCTCGCGGCCCAGGTCATAGCCGAGAAAGCCGGCCAGGCCGCCCTGGAACGGCGGCAGGCCGGGCAGCGGCTCCTGGCGCGGCAGCAGCCGGGCCAGGGCCTGGAAGGCGCCCCGGCCCTCGGTGAGCACGGCGCGCGGGCGCAAACACAGATAGCTGTAGCGGCCCCGCCCGGCCGTTTCGGCGGCGCTGTCCAGCAGCAGGGCGAAGGGCGCTTCGGCATGGGGGGCGAAGGCGGTCAGCGGACAGGGCTGCGCCAGGGGAACCGCGATGCGGGACAAGGAGAGACCCCGTTCCAATAAAAAACCCGGCCGTCGGTGGGCGGCCGGGTTTCTTGTAGCCGAAAGCGCGGCGGCTTTACAGCATGCTGGCCAGCACGCGGTCGGGCGGGTTGTGGCCGTCGACGTGGGTCTTGATGTTGATCAGCACCTTTTCGCCCATATCGATGCGGCCTTCGATGGTGTTGGAGCCCAGATGCGGCAGCAGCACCACGTTGTCCAGTTCGAGAAGCTTGGGGTTCACCGCCGGCTCATGCTCGAAGACATCAAGGCCGGCGCCGGCGAGTTCGTTCTTTTGCAGCATGCGGGTCAGGGCGTTCTCGTCGATCACCTCGCCACGGGCGGTATTGACCAGATAGGCCTGGGGTTGCATCAGCTTCAGACGCCGGGCCGACAGCAGGTGATAGGTGGCCGGGGTATGCGGGCAATGCACCGAGATGACGTCCATGCGGGCCATCATCTGATCCAGGCTTTCCCAATAGGTGGCGTCCAGCTCGGTTTCGATCTCGGGATGCAGGCGCTTGCGGTTGTGATAGTGGATCGACAGCCCGAAGCCCTTGGCCCGGCGCGCCACGGCCTGGCCGATGCGGCCCATGCCGATGATGCCCAGGCGCTTGCCCCAGATGCGGTGGCCCAGCATGAAGGTGGGGCCCCAACCGCCCCACTTGCCGGCGCGCATCAGGCGCTCGCCCTCGGTCAGACGGCGCGGCACCGACAGGATCAGGGCCATGGCCATGTCGGCGGTGTCTTCCGTCAGCACGTCGGGGGTGTTGGTCACGGTGATGCCGCGCTCGCGGGCGGTGGCCAAGTCGATGTGATCGACACCGGCGCCGAAATTGGCGATCAGGCGCAGATTGGGGCCGGCCTGGGCCAGTACACCGGCATCGACGCGGTCGGTCACGGTGGGGACCAGAACATCGGCGGTTTTCACCGCCTCGATCAGGTCGGTCTTGCTCATGGGGTGGTCGTCGACGTTCAGGCGCGCGTCGAACAGCTCCATCATCCGGGTTTCGATGGGATCAGGCAGCTTGCGGGTAACGACGACCAGCGGCTTCTTCGATGCCATACGGTCTCTCCATTTTCTTTCTGGACATTCTGGCTTAATTCAAGGCTGTATCAAGTGCTGGGGCAGTTGTCCAGTGGAGTATATATGGCAAGAATGTTTCCGTCATCATGCCTTCTCCGCAAGATAGTTGCCGTAACGGAAAAATGAGGTGCGCAATTCCGCCCATGGTCAAGCTCCTGCGCCGTTTTCTGCCGGCCGTTCTGGCTGTTCTCGTCCTGATCCCCGCGCCGCTGGCGGCGGCGGAAACCAGCGGCCTGCCGTTGCCGCGCTTCGTGTCGCTGCGCTCCGACGAGGTCAATCTGCGCAGCGGGCCGGGGGTGCGCTATCCGGTGGAATGGGTATACACCCGCCGCGATCTGCCGGTGGAGGTGATCGCCGAGTTCGACGCCTGGCGCAAAATCCGCGACTGGCAGGGCACCGAGGGCTGGGTGCATCAGAGCATGCTGTCGGCCCGCCGCATGGTGGTGATCCCCTCGGGCCGCAAAACCATGCGCGCCGACCCCGACGATCACGCGGCGCCGGTGGCCGTGCTGGGGGCCAACGTGGTGGCCCGGCTGCTGTCCTGCCCGCGCGACAAGATCTATTGCAAGGTCGAGGTGTCGCACATCGAGGGCTGGCTGAAGCGCGACGATTTCTGGGGCGTTTACCCCGGCGAATATCTGGAATAGGGCCGGGAGGACCGCCAAGGCCCGTCAGTCGTTGACGGCGCGCAGGATCGGGCGTTCCTCTTCCACATCCAGCGCCGCCACCGTCTGCAGATAGTCTTCCCAGTTGTCCATGAATTCCTGCAGAGCCTGATGGGCGCAGTCATCGGCCGAGCGGTCCAGGCGGGCGGCCAGGGCGTCCAGACGGGCCTTGTCGGCGGCGCTTAAGGACAGGATCATCTCATGCATGGCAGACACCCTATGCTGCAGGCCTGAGCGCCGCCTTTAAAGACGGGCCGGGCATGGGTTCGACGTGAATCCGCCTCATTCTAGCCGCAAATATGTCGCATGGCTACGATTACGGATTCCATGTTATAAGCCGCCTCATGTCTCCCAGAAAACCCGCTCCCCCTGCCGCCGATCTGACGCTGACGCCGGACGATCGTCTTATTTTGTCGTCGTCCGGCTCGGGGCATGCCCACCGGGATGGCGGGCGTTCCGCCCGCCCCCGCGGCTTGTGGAGCGGCGCGGTGGCGGTGGCGCCACCGGCGCCGAGCCGCGTCAAGGGTGGCGGAAGCGGCGGAAAACCGCCCCGGCCG
>JAJZGK010000082.1 GCA_021798485.1 Pseudomonadota bacterium | reverse complement strand
ATTCCCCCCACAGGGATGGCCGGGTCAAGCCCGGCCAAGACGGCTTAAGGGAGGGAGCTGTGGCGCCGAGGCCCTTTTGTCGTCGTCCGCAGGGCGGTATCCCCCTCTTGTCGTCATGCGCGGGCTTGACCCGCGCATCATAAGACGGCGTATTCCCCCCACATGGATGGCCGGGTCAAGCCCGGCCAAGGCGGCTTGAGGGGAGAGACTGTGGCGCCAAGGCCCTTTTGTCGTCGTCCGCAGGGCAGCAGCCCCACGTGGATGGCCGGGTCAAGCCCGGCCAAGACGGCTTGAGGGAGGGACTGTGGCGCCGAGGCCTGTATCAGATGGAGGCGTCGGGGCGGCTTTCCATGTCCACGCCCGGCTCGCGCTGCATATCGCGTTCGATGTAGCGGATCAGGCGGTCCACCGCCTCTTCCAGCGACAGTTTTTCCGTATCCAGCACCAGCTCGGCATGCAGGGGCTCCTCGTAGGGGGCGGAAATCCCGGTGAACTCGGGGATGGCCCCGGCCACGGCCTTGGCATAAAGCCCCTTGGGATCGCGGCGCTTGCATTCCTCCACCCCGGCTTTGACCCAAACCTCGTGGAACGAGGTGGGATTGGCGGCGCGGGCGCGGTCGCGGTCGGCGCGGTAGGGCGAGATGAAGGAGGTGATCACCACCATGCCGGCCTGCACGAACAGGTTGGCCACCTCGCCGATGCGGCGGATATTTTCCGCGCGGTCCTCTGGGCCGAAGCCCAGATCGGCATTCAGGCCCTGGCGGATATTGTCGCCGTCCAGGGTGAAAACCTGGAAGCCGCGGTGGAACAGGCGGCGTTCCACCTCCATGGAGATGCTGGATTTGCCGGCCCCCGAAAGGCCGGTCAGCCAGATCACCCCGCCCCGGTGGCGGTTGGCGGCGGCGCGCGACTGCGGCGTCACCTTATGCTGCACGGCGGTCAGATCCTGGCCGACCACGCTGGGGGTGCAGCGGCTGTCGGGCAGGCCGTCCATGGAGATCACCCCGCCGCCGACGATATCGTACTGGTCCACCAGCACGAACCGCCCGGTGCGGGGATTGTCGGTGAAGGGATCGAGGGCCACCGGACCGGCGGCGCGCAGCAGCACCTCGGCCACGGCGTTGCGCTCCACCGTGCGCCCCTCCGCCGTGGCCAGATCGGTGACGTCGATGATCCGCTCCACCTTTTCCACGGCGACGATATGTTCGGCGGTGGCCAGCTTCAGCTTGTAGCGGCGGCCTTCGGCAAGCGGCGCGCGCCCCAGCCAGAACAGCCGGGCGCGGAACAGGTCCGAGCCCATGGGCGGTTGCTCCAGCAGGCTGGCGATCTGGCCGCGCTCGATGAAGATCTGCTCGTCCAGTGTCACGCCCACCGATTGCCCGGCCACGGCCACGCTCTGCGCCGGGGCGTTCCAGCTTTCGATGCTGGCCACCCGCGCCGTCTTGCCCGAAGGCGAGAACAGCAGGCGATCGCCCACCTTGAGGCGGCCGCTTTCGATGCGCCCGGCCACGATGCGGCGATGGTCGAACTTGTAGATATCCTGCACCGGAAAGCGCAGCGGCAGATCGGTGGCCTCGGCGGCGGGCTGGAAGCCGTCGAGCGCCTGCACCACCGTCGGCCCCTTGTACCAGGGGGTCTGTTCCGAGCGCGTCACCATATTGTCGCCATGGCGGGCGGCGATGGGGATGATCTCGGTGGGGGTGACGCCGATTTCGGCGAGATAGGCGCGGATTTCCGCCGAAACCTCGTCGAAGCGCGCTTGCGAGAACTCCACGGCGTCCATCTTGTTGACCACCACCGCCAGCTGGCGCAGGCCGAGAAGGTGCAAAAGATAGCCGTGACGGCGCGATTGTTCCTGCACGCCTTCCAGGGCGTCGATCACCAGCACGGCGGCCTCGGCGCTGGCGGCGCCGGTCACCATGTTCTTCAGGAATTCCTTGTGGCCGGGGGCATCGATGATGACATAGGGCCGCAGCGCCGTTTTGAAGGGGATCTGCGAGGTATCGATGGTGATGCCCTGGTCGCGCTCGGCCTGCAGGGCATCCATGACGAAGGCCCATTCGAAGGGCATGCCGCGCTTGTCGCAGACGGCGCGCAGAGTTTCCACCTTGCCGTCGGGCAGGCTGCCGGTTTCATGCAGAAGCCGGCCCACCAGGGTGGATTTGCCGTGATCCACATGGCCGACGATGACGATTTTCAGGGGACGGAGAACAGCATTCATCGCGGGCGGCCTCTTACATGTAACCTTGCTGGCGGAGACGTTCGAAGGCGTCCTCCGATTCCTTGTCCTGGGCGCGGCCCGAACGTTCCGAGGTTTTGGTGGTGCGCAATTCCTCGATGATCTCGGCCACGGTGCTGGCGGTGCTTTCCACCGTGCCGGTGCAGGGCGCGCAGCCCAGCGAACGGTAGCGGCGGCCGTTTTTGGCGAAATAGAGATCCACCATGGGAATGTTTTCGCGTTCGATATAGCGCCACACGTCCAACTCGCCCCAATGCAGCAGCGGATGGATGCGCAAATGGGTGCCGGGGGCGAAATCGGTCTTGAACTGGTCCCAGAATTCGGGCGGCTGATCCTTGAAATCCCACTCGGCGGCGGCGTTGCGCGGGCTGAACACCCGTTCCTTGGCCCGTGTGCCCTCCTCGTCGCGGCGGATGCCGGCGATGATGCCGGTAAAGCCGTGTTCGCGGATCACCTCCTTCAGGGGCTCGGTCTTCAGGGCCGAGCAGCAGGTGACGCGGCCCCGCTCCGGGCTCATGCCGTCGGCCAGGGCGGCCTTGTTGCCGCCGATGATCAGCGGCAGGTTCCATTCCCGGGCGTAGCGGTCGCGGAACTCGATCATTTCCGGGATCTTGTAGCTGGTGTCCACATGGATCACCGGAAAGGGCACATGGCCGAAGAAGGCCTTGCGCGCCAGCCACAGCATGACATTGGAATCCTTGCCGATCGACCACAGCATGGCGATCTTGTCGATGCGGTTGAAGGCTTCACGCAGGATGAAAATGCTCTGGGCTTCCAGAGCGTCGAGATCGGAGGTCATGATGGGTCAAGCAATCCTATGAATTCCGCATTCGGTCTTGGCGGCACCGGCCCAGCGGCCGGCGCGCACCTCTTCCCCCGGCAGGGTGGGGCGGGAACAGGGCCAGCAGCCGATGGAGCGGTAGCCCTGGGCAACCAGGGGATGGCGGGGCAAAGCGCGCTCGACGAAGGCCTGTTCGATGCGCGCCTCGCTCCAGTTGAACAGCGGGCTGGCCTTCAGCACGCCGTCGGCGCCCAGCTCCAGGGCGCCGATGGCCTCGCGGCCGCCGCCGTGAAAGCGCTTGCGGCCGTCCACCAGCACGGAAAAACCGGCCTGGGCGCGGCGCAGCGGCAGCACCTTGCGTAAAAAGCAGCATTGATCGGGATCCCGGCGCCACAGCTCGGCGGCCTGGGCCTTTTCCTCGGCCGAGGGCCCCACGCCGCGCACGCCGGTCAGGCCCAGGGCCGCCACCAGGCGGTCGCGGTAGGCCAGGGTTTCGTCGAACAGTTCGTCGGTCTCCAGAAACAGAACCGGCAAAGTTTTATCCACTTGCGCCACCAAGTCCAGCAGCACGGCGGATTCGGCGCCGAAACTGCTGATGATGGCCAGTTTTCCCGGAAAGTCCGCCACCAGGGCGGCCAGCAGCGGGCCGCCGTCCAGCCCGGCGGTACGCCGGCGCAGGGCCTCGAGATCCATCATGCCTCCTCCTCGACCGGAGCCTCGTCGGCCAGGGAGCGCACCACATCCAGGAACGACGCCACCGCCTCGCGGTAGGCCTCGGCCCGGCCGCTGGACAGCGCCGCCGTGCGCGTGGCCTCGGCCTGCTCCAGGGCCGCCGTCACCGCGGCGGGCGCCTGCTCGTGCAGCCAGGCGAAGAGGCGGGCGGCCTCGTCCTCGTCGGTGGTGGCCTGGCCCTGCCGGTGCAGGATGCGACGCCCGGCCTGGGCCAGGGCATCCTCGCCGGCCCGCAGGGCCTCCTGCCAGCGCCCGGCCAGCAGCAGACGGTCGAGCTGGATCAGATGATCGTCGGCCAGCGAGGCCAGCAGCGGATCGGAGGCCAGGGGCACCGCGCATTCGCCCTTCAAGGTGGGGGCGCCGGCAAAGGCCTGATCATCGCCCCAATCGATATGCAGGCCGTTGCCGTCCAGCGCTTCCAGCGGCCGCAGCAGCTCGGCCAGGCCGGGCTTGCCCAGCCGTTCGGCCCAGGCCCGCACGCTTTCGCCCGCCTGCCTGTCCCGGGCGTAGCCGCTGCGCAAAAGCCGCAGCGCCTCGACGCCGTGGCGGGCCGGAACGATGGGCCCCGACAGGCCGATCTGGCCGCCGGCATGGGAATCGCCGCCCAGATGGATCTGGTAATGCGGCGCGCTGTGGCCATCGATCTTCTTGGCCATGCCGTGGAAGCCGAAATCGCCCACATGATGCAGGCCGCAGGAATTCTGGCAGCCCGACACCCGCACCGAGACGCCGCGCGCCGAAGGATCGCTTTTGGCATCCTCCACCACGGCGCGGGCGAAGTTGTAGGAGCTGGTGATGCCGATGCGGCAGGTGGTGGTGCCGGGGCACGACACCACATCCACATTATCGGCGGCCCGTTCGGCCACGGCGATGTTGAGGGCGCGCAGGCGGGCCACCACATCGGCCACCGCCGCCTCCGGCACATCGGGCACCACCAGGGTCTGATCGCGGGTGGCGCGCAGGGCGGCGATCTCGTGCGCCTCGGCCAGATCGGCCAGGGCCTCCATCTGCTCCGAAGACAGAATGCCCAGCGGCGGATTGCCCACCACGGCGAAACGGCCATCATGCTGGCGCACCACCCCCACCGGAGTGGACTCGATGGCCGCCTCCTGCGGGCGGCGCCACTCCAGCGGCTGCCAGGGGCGCTGCACCAGGCCTTGCAGGCGCTGGTATTCCTCGCGGAACAGGCTGACGAACTTCTCCTCGCCGAAACGCTTGACCAGGAACTTCAAACGGGCGGCGTTGCGGTTGACGCGGTCGGAATAGCGCTGATGCAGGCGGGCCGTGGCTTCGACCACCGTGGGCAGCGCCTCTTCCCCGACAAACTCCAGCACCTCCACCGCCGGGCGCGGCTGGCCGCCCAGGCCGCCGCCGGCCAGCACGCGGAAGCCCGGCTGCCCGTCGCGCTCGGTGGCGATGAAGGCCAGATCGTGAATGGAGGAGGCGCCGCAATCGGTGGCGCAGCCCGACACCGCGATCTTCACCTTGCGCGGCATCTGCTGCACCAGCGGCTGGCGGATCCAGCTGCGGGCCAGACGATCGGCCACCTGCCCGGCATCCACCCGCTCACGCGGGCAGGAGCCCGCCAGGGTGCAGGCGGTGACGTTGCGGAAGGTGTTGCCGCAGGCCTCGCGGGTGGTCAGGCCGGCGCGGTAGAGAAACTCCAGCGCCTCGGCCGAACGTTCCAGCGGCACGAAATAGCTTTGCACATCCTGCCGGGTGGTGATGTGCAGATCGCCCTGGCAGAAGGCGCGGTTGTAGTCGGCCAGCGAGCGCAGCCACGCCACGGGCAGAATGCCGCCGGGGATCTTGATGCGGACCATCTGCACGCCGGGCTGCTTTTGCCCGTAAACGCCGAAGCGGGTGCGGAACCCGGTGAAGACCTCGTCATCCCACTGCCCCGACAGGCGGCGGGCCAGGCCCTGCTTGTATTCCTCCAGATCCGACAGCCGCACCAGCGGTTCGGCTTCATGGATGGACGGCGCGGCGATGTGGGTCAAGAGAACCCTCCTATTCACATGAAATATGTGTTGAATATTCGTTACAACGCAATATTCCATGTTAAATAAGGGCCGTCAATTAATTTCACACCAAACAAATAAAGTAAGTTAGTCTATATACAATACCGATTAAGTGTTATATGCCATCCCCCAGATATCCGGGCGCCACGGCCGGCTCGGCGCCCGACCAGCCGTTCTCCAGGAAAAACCGCGCCTGCCGGGGGCGGACGCGCACCGCCGCTCCGGCCCGCAAGGCCAAAGCCTCGGCCTGCGGGCGCGGCAGTTCAGCCTCGAGAATCCGCCCCGCCAGCATCAGTTCGGCCCGCGCCATCCCCCCCCGCAGCGAGACATGCGACACCACCGCCGCCGCCCCCTCGGCGGCCTCGGCGGGCAGCAGCTCCAGATCGTGCGGACGGATGAAGGCCTGGCCCGTCACCTCGCCCACGCCGCCGTGTCCCGGCGCCTCCAGGCTGAGGCCGGCCATCTCGGCCCGGCCATCGCGCAGCCGGCAGTCCAGCCGGTTGACGTTGCCCAGAAACTGATAGACGAACGGCGTGGCCGGATGATCGTAGATCTCGGCCGGACTGCCCACCTGCTCGATGCGGCCCCGGCTCATCACCACCACCCGGTCGGCCACCTCCAGCGCCTCTTCCTGATCATGGGTGACGAACACCCCGGTCATGCCCAGCTCGTCGTGCAGGCGGCGCAGCCAGCGGCGCAGATCCTTGCGCACCTTGGCGTCCAGGGCGCCGAACGGCTCGTCCAGCAGCAGCAGGCGCGGCTCGATGGCCAGGGCGCGGGCCAGGGCCACCCGCTGGCGCTGCCCGCCCGACAGCTGCGAGGGAACCCGCCCGGCCAGCCCCTCCAGCTGCACCATGGCCAGCAGATGATGCACCCGTTCGGCGATTTCGGCTTTGCCGGGGCGCTGGCGGCGCGGCCGCACCGTCAGGCCGAAGGCCACATTGTCGAACACCGTCATATGCCGGAACAGGGCGTAATGCTGAAACACGAACCCCACCTGCCGCTCACGCGCCGACAGGGCCGTCACATCGCCGCCGTTCAGCAACACCCGCCCGGCATCCGCCGCCTCCAGCCCGGCCAGAATACGCAAAAGCGTGGTCTTGCCCGAACCCGAAGGCCCCAGCAGCGCCACCAGTTCCCCCGGCGCCACCGACAGCGACACATCATCGAGAGCGACATAGTCGCCATAGCGTTTATGAATGTTCTGCAGCTGGATCATAATTTTTATGTGTCCCTCAAACGCCGGGCGCTGGCGCGGCTTCCGAATTTATGTATCTCAGGCGCCGGATGTTTCAGGCGCCGGATGTTGGCGTGCGTTTTTCCAGGAGGCTTTTGGCCACCAGGGTCAAAAGCCCCAGCAGCGCCAGCAGAGAGGCCAGCGAAAATGCGCCCACCGTGTTGTAATCATTATAAAACCGCTCCACCTGCTGCGGCAGGGTCATGGTCAGGCCCAGGATATGCCCCGACACCATCGACACAGCGCCGAACTCGCCCATGGCGCGGGCGTTGCTCAGCAGCACGCCGGCCAGCAGGCCCCAGCGCACGTTGGGCAGGGTGATGCGCCAGAAAATCCGCCAGCCCGAAGCGCCCAGCATCAGCGCCGCCTCCTCTTCCTCGGTGCCCTGCTCCTCCATCAGGGGGATCAGTTCGCGGGCCACGAACGGCAGGGTCACGAACAGGGTCACCAGCACCATGCCCGGCAGGGCGAACATCACCCGCAGATCCCGCGCCGCCAGCCATGGCCCCAGCCAGCCCTGCAGGCCGAACAGCAGCAGAAAGATCAGCCCGGAAATCACCGGCGAGACCGAGAACGGCAGATCGATCAGGGTGATCACCAGGCTTTTGCCGGGAAAGTCGAACTTGGCCACCGCCCAGGCCGCCGCCAGCCCGAACAGCAGATTGAACGGCAGCACCAGGGCGGCCACCGTCAGGGTCAGGCCGATGGCCGACAGGGCATCCGGATCGGCCAATGCCGCGCCGTAGGCCGCCACGCCGTGAGCGAACGCCGAAGCGAACACCGTCAGCAGCGGCAGCAGCAAAAACAGGATGAGAAGGACCACCGCCAGCAGGATCAGCAGGCGGCGCGGCCAGGGCGACGGGCGGGCGGGCGTCATGTTCACACCCCCTCGCGGCGGCGGCGCTGCCACAGCTGCGCCATGTTCACCGCCAGCAGCAGCAGGAAGGCGCCGGTCAGCATCACCGTGGCGATGGCGGTGGCCCCGGCGATATCGAATTGCTCGACGCGGGTGGCGATCAGCAGCGGCGCGATTTCGGAAACGCCGGGCACATTGCCGGCAATGAACACCACGGCGCCGTATTCCCCCAGGGCGCGGGCGAAGGCCAGGGTGGCGCCGGTGAAAAGCGCCGGCAGGATCAGCGGCAGCACCACCCGCACCGCCACCTGCAGCCGCCCCGCTCCCAGACTGGCCGCCGCCTCTTCCGGCTCGGACCCCAGATCCTGCAACACCGGCTGCACGGTGCGCACCACGAAAGGCAGGCCGATAAAGGTCATGGCCGCCACCACCCCCAGCCGGGTATAGGCCACCGCCAGCCCCAGGCGCAGCAGCGGCGCCCCCAGCAGCCCGTGCGGGCCGTACAGCGTGGCCAGGGCGATGCCGGCCACCGCCGTCGGCAGGGCGAAGGGCAGGTCGACCAGGGCATCCAGCAGGCGGCGGCCGGGAAACGAGGTGCGCACCAGCACCCAGGCCACCAGCAGCCCGGCCCCGGCATTGAGCAGCGCCGCCAGCAGCGCCCCGCCGAAGCTGAGGCCATAGGCCGCCAGGGCGCGGGGCGCGAAGGCCACCCGGAAAAACCCCGCCCAGCCCAGCCCGGCGGCATGCAGGAACAGCCCGGCCAGGGGCAGCAGCACCACCAGGGCCAGAAAGGCCAGACTGAGCCCCAGGGACAGCGGGAAACCGGGCAGAACCGTGCTGCGGGCCATGGTCAGCGCTCCGCCGCCGTCAGGCGGTCGAACAGGCCGCCCTCGGCGAAATGGCGCCGCCACAGCGCCGCCCAGCCGCCCAGGCTGGCCACCGTGAACAGATCCACGGCGGGAAAATCGGCGGCATGGGCGCGCAGCGCCGCCGCATCGCGCGGGCGGTAATGGTTGCGGGCCACGATCTCCTGGCCTTCGGGGCTGTAAAGGTGGCGCAGATAGGCCTCGGCCAGGGCGCTGGTGCCATGCCGCGCCGCCAGGCCATCCACCACCGCCACCGGCGGCTCGGCCAGAATCGAACAGGAGGGATAAATGATCTCCACCGCCACGCCGCCCGCTTCGCGCCGCGCCAGCATGGCCTCGTTCTCCCAGGTCAGCAGCACATCGCCCACACCGCGGCGCAAAAAGGCCGCCGTGGCGCCGCGCGCCCCCGATTCCCACACCGGCACATGGCTCAGCCAGGCCCGCATGAAGCCTTGCGCCCGGCCGTCATCACCGCCGGACCGGCGCAGGGCATAGCCCCAGGCCGCCAGATAGGCCCAGCGCGCCCCGCCCGAGGTTTTCGGGCTGGCCGACATCACCACCACGCCGGGCCGGGCCAGGTCGCTCCAATCGCGGATGTGCCTGGGATTGCCCCGCCGCACCAGAAACACCACCGTGGAGCTGTATGGCGCGGCGCCATCGGGAAAGCGCCGCCGCCAATCGGCAGCGATCAGGCCGGTGCGCGCCGCCACGGCATCGATATCGCGGGGCTCGGCCAGGGTGACCACATCGGCGGGCAGGCCTTCCATCACCGCCAGGGCCTGACGCCCCGAACCGCCGTGCGACTGCAAAATCCGCACGCTTTGACCGGTTTCCGCCCGCCAGTGACGGATGAAGGCGGCGTTGTAGTCGCGGTAAAGCTCGCTGGTGGGATCGTAGCTGGCATTGAGCAGCGTGGCCCCGGCCCAGGCCGGAACCGACAGCAGCAACAGCCCCCCCAGGGCGGCGATCAGGCGCGGCGGCGTCATGACGCTCCATTCACATAAAAAATTATGTTATATAAAATATACAACACTTAATTTGCATTAATTCATCACATTTGCCTGTTGTCCAGTAGATTTATGTTTATTCCGCCCGGCATGACCGTTTTCCCATGTCACCGACTTGACGCGGACGGCGTTCCGCTGTTTGTTTGCCCGGTTGGATCGGGCGCCCCCTGACGGACAGGACCGCCCCGACCGGGATCTCAACCGAGGGTTCGTCCATGTTGCTTTCGCGTTTCTCGCCCGCCCTGCTGGCCGCCGCCGTCGCGGCGCCGCTGCTTATCGCCTCGCCCGTTCTGGCCGCCGCCCAGAAGGTGGTGAAGATCACCGCCATCGTCGAGCATCCGGCGCTGGACGCCTGCCGCAAGGGCGCGCTGGACGAACTGGCCGCCGAGGGCTTCGTGCCGGGGAAAAACCTGTCGGTGGAATTCCAGAGCGCCCAGGGCGATGTCGGCACCGCCGGCCAGATCGCCAAGAAATTCGTGGGCGATGCGCCCGATGTCATCGTGGCCATCGCCACCCCTTCGGCCCAGGCCGCCGTGGCCGCCGCGCACGGCACCGTGCCGGTGGTGTTTTCCGCCGTCTCCGATCCGGTGGGAGCCCGGCTGGTCAGCTCTCTCGAACATCCCGGCGCCAACGTCACCGGCGTGACCGACCGCCTGCCCCTGCAGCAGCATCTGGCCATGATGCGCCAGATCCTGCCGCATCTGAAGCGCCTGGGCGTGCTCTATAATCCCGGCGAGGCCAACTCGGTCAGCGAGGTGGCCCGCCTGAAGACCATCGCCGCCGCCCAGGGCATCACCGTGGTGGAAGGCCCCGCCCCCGACAGCAACAGCGTGCTGGGCGCCGCCCGCAGCCTGGCCGGCAAGGTGGATGCCTTCTACACCCCCACCGACAACACGGTGGTTTCGGCCCTGGAAGCCGTGGTCAAGGTGGGCATCGACACCCAGCTGCCGGTGTTCGCCGGCGATACCGGCTCGGTGCCGCGCGGCGCCATCGCCGCCGTGGGCTTCGATTATTACGATGTGGGCCGCCAGACCGGCAAGATCGTGGCCCGCATCCTGAAGGGAGAAAAGCCCGGCGATATCGCCGTGGAAGGGGTGAACAAAACCAATCTGGCCCTGAATCCCGCCATGGCCGCCAAGATGGGCATCACCTTCCCGCCGGCGCTGCTGAAAAGCGCCACCACCATCGTGAAGTGACGGCATGAGCAGTATCGCCTTTTTCGGCGCCATCGAATCCGGCCTGCTGTTCGGGCTGGTCACTCTGGGCGTGTTCATCAGCTTCCGGGTTCTGGATTTTCCCGATCTTACCGTGGACGGCAGCCTGCCGCTGGGGGCGGCGGTGGCCGCCACCCTGATCGTGCACGGCGCCCCGCCCGTGCTGGCCACCCTGGCCGCCATGCTGGCCGGAGCCGGGGCCGGCTTCGTGACCGCCTGGCTCAATGTGCGCCTGAAGATTCTTAATCTTCTCGCCAGCATTCTCACCATGATCGCGCTTTATTCGGTCAATCTGCGCATCATGGGGCGGCCCAACGTGGCCCTGCTCGGCGTGGATACCGTGTTCACTCCGGTGGAAAAGCTGCATCTGCCCTATTATCTCAGCGATCTGGTGCTGTATGCCGCCGTCTGCCTGGCCGCCACCCTGCTGCTGGTGTGGTTCCTGAATTCCCAGGTGGGCCTGGCCATGCGCGCCACCGGCGCCAACGCCCGCATGGCCCGGGCGCAAGGCATCAACACCAGCCGCATGACCCTGCTGGGCATGGCCCTCAGCAACGCCCTGGTGGCCCTGGCCGGCGCCCTGTTCGCCCAGTCGCAGGGCGGGGCCGACGTTTCCATGGGCATCGGCGTTATCGTGACCGGGCTGGCCGCCGTCATCCTGGGCGAGGCCATTTTGCCCACCCGCACCATCTGGCTGGCCGCCCTGGCCTGCGTGGGCGGCTCCATCCTTTACCGCATGGCGGTGGCCCTGGCCCTCAACGCCTCGTTCATCGGCCTGCAGGCCCAGGATCTGAAGCTGATCACCGCCGTGCTGGTGGCTCTGGCCATGACGGTGCCGTCCATGCGCGGCAAACTGCCGTTCCGGCGCGGAGGCAAGGCATGATTACCCTGGATCAGGTGCGGGTTACCTTCAATCCCGGCACCGCCATCGAAACCCGGGCCCTGCGCGGGCTGGATCTGCATATCCCCGAAGGCCAGTTCGTGACCGTGATCGGCTCCAACGGCGCCGGAAAATCCACCCTGCTCGGCGTGCTGTCGGGCGAAACCCTGCCGCAGCAGGGCCGGGTGGCCATCGATGACGAGGATGTGACCCGCTGGCCCA
>JAJZGK010000321.1 GCA_021798485.1 Pseudomonadota bacterium | reverse complement strand
GTTTTCGCCGTACCGGCCGTCCTTGGGGCGGCGCGACGGCTGCACATAGGCGGCCCGCCAGGTTTCCGGCCCCAGGGCCCGCAGCGTGGTGGCGGGATGGAAGGTGCCCGCGCCCACCTCCATGTCGTAGGGCTGAAGGATCACGCAGCCCTGCTCGGCCCAGAAGGCCTGAAGCGTCAGGATCAGGGATTGGAAACTTGGCCGCTGCTGTGCCATGGAAAACCGCCGTGTTTCTGCTTTGAAATCGCCCCGGGGATCGGGGGCATCAAAGTAAGCGGCGGGCGGAGTGGGGTCAAGCGCGGCAAACCGGCCGGGGCGGAGAGAGAGCCCGGCGTGGCTTTTTTATCGCGGTTCAGGCATCGATCAGCCAGCGCAATCCCAGCACCGCCGCCGCCAGCAGCTCCAGTTCGTAGAGCGGACGGAACCACCAGCGGCGGCGGCGCGACAGGCGGCGCAAATACCAGGGCCGCGCCAGGCTCCTCTTGCGGGTATCGCGGCAGGATGGCGTCATCCGTTCCTCCTCGGCTTGTGCCGCGCCGTTTTAAGCAAAGGCCGGGCCAGTTCCGGCACCGCCGCCGGATGCCCGCCCCCCCCCGGCCAAGCGCACATTTCCGAACATCCCCGCCGCGGCAATCGCACCGTTTGGAACGAAGCCCGCCCGGAAACGCCGGCAAACCCCGGCTCCGGCGCTGGCCCGGCGTTTGCTTTGTCCTCCTCCGTCACCTGGCCGCGCCGCAGAGGAGCGAACCCCATGATGGTTCTGCCGTCCGTCCCCGATCTGATCCTGCGTCCGCCCCGGACGCCCGCCACCCGCCTGCTGCTGCTGGCCCGGCACGCGCCGGCGGCCCCGGCCTATCTCTGCCGCGCCTATCCCGGCGACGGCGGCTACCCCGCCTATTACCATCGCCTGTGGCGGATCTTAAGCGGCCTGGGCTACAAGGTGCGCACCGCCGATACCGCGCACGGTCTGGCCGCCGAGGCCGCCGGCACCGATCTGGTGTTTTCCCTGCTCAACCGCATGCCCATGCACACGCCCGAGATCTTCGTGGCCTCCAGCTGCGCCGCTCTCGGCCTGCCGGTGGTGGGGGCCCCGGCCAATGTGCGCGCCCTGGCCGAGGACAAATGGTTCGCCAAGCTGGCCCTGCGCTCGGCCGGGCTGCCGGTGGCCGAGGGCGCGGTTTATAACGCCCCCGCCGATCTGGAGCGCCCGCCGGCCTTCCCAGGCCCCTATTTCGTGAAGAACCGTTTCGGCGCCGCCTCGGAAGGCATCGGCCCGCACTCGATCCAGGACGACTGGACCGGGGCCGCCGCCGCCGCCCGCGCCCTGATGGCGCGCGGCATGGCGGTGCTGGTGGAACAGTACGCCCCCGGCCTCGACCTCACCGTGCCGGTGCTGGGCGGCCGCCGCCCCATCGTTCTCGGCGTGGTGCGCCCCGGCTCGGACCAGGCCGGCGGCATCATCACCGAGGATCTGAAGCGCGACGACCCCCTGGGCTACGAGATGTTCGACCCCGGCGCCGCCGGAGCCGGCTTCCTGGCCGATGTGCAGGCCCTGTGGCAGGCGGTGGGGCCGATGGATTATCTGCGCCTCGATTACCGCTTCGATCCGGCCACGGGGCGGCGGGTGTTTCTGGAATTCAACCTCTGCTGCCATATCGGCCGCAGCGGCGCCATCTGCCTGGCCGCCCGCCAATGGGGCCTGGAACAGGATGCGGTGCTGGGCCATGTGGTGGAATACAGCCTGCGCCGCCAGGGACGGGCGGCATGAGCGCCGACATCCCGTCGCCTTTCGGCGACACAACAGTCACCTCGCCTTTCGGCGGTGAGGGCCTCCCGCGCGGCGGCGCCCGCGGCTGGGATTTTCTCGGCACCGTGCCGGTGCCGGTGCGCCAGCCGGTGCGCGACGGCGTGGCGGCGCTGCTGGCCGCCCAGGGCGGCCTGCGCGCCTGCATGCCCCAGGGCCAGGGCGGCCCCGGCCCCTTCCAGCGCCTGCGCTTCATCCGCACCCTGGCCGAGTATCCCGGCCTTCTGGTGTCGTCGGAGCAGGGCAACGCCTTCAACCGCGCCTTCCATCGCCGCCATGTGGAGGGCGGCGCCTTCAGCGGCTGCCAGCCGGAGACCAGCGCCGCCGTGTTCACCGAGGCCGGGCTGATCGACCCCAAGGGCTGGATCGGCGTTTATGCCGTGGCCCCCTTCGTGCTGCTGGCCGACCGCGCCAAACTGGGGCCGCTGCCGCTGCCCGGCCGCTGGGCCGATCTGCTGGAGCCCTGCTACCGGGGCCAGGTGGTGTTCAGCGGCTGGCGGCCGCCGGGGCCGGGGCCCTGGCGCCAGCTCAATCACTTTTTTCTGCTGGCCATGGCCCGGAAATTCGGCCTGGAGGGGCTGGAGCGGCTGCTGGCCAACGTGCCCACCCTGCTGCATTCGGCGCAGATGCCGCGCCTGGCCGGCAGCGAGGCCTCGGTGGGCGGCCTTTACGTGCTGCCCTGGTCGCTGGCCGATCTCTGTCCGCGCCGCGCCGCAACCCAGGTGATCTGGCCCGCCGACGGCGCCCTGGCCTATCCGCTGTGGCTGACGGCGCAACAGGCGCGGCGCCCGCGCCTGGAGGGGCTGATCCACCATTTTCACGGCCCCGGCCTGGCCGCGCTGTTGAACCACAACCGCTATCCCGCCCTGTGCCCGGATCTGCCGCCGGCGCTGCCGCCCGGCGCCCGTCTCGCCTGGCCGGGCTGGGAGGAGATCGG
>JAJZGK010000320.1 GCA_021798485.1 Pseudomonadota bacterium | reverse complement strand
TGGCCTACAGCCGCTCCGGACAGGATGCCGGGGTGCGCGCCTATGCCGAGCGGCTGGCCGAGGGCCTGCGCCGCCAGGGCGCGGCAACCGTCGGCGTGCGCGCCATGGCCAGCGCCGGCATGACCGCCGCCGGCGCCGTGGAGGTGCGGGTGCCGGTGTGGAGCGCCGTGGCTCCCACCTGCGGCACCTACAGCCGGGGCATGACTCCCGATTTCGACAATACCCCCAACAGCGACTGGGGCTGCTCCATTCAGCGCGACCGCGCCCTGATGGTGCAGGACCCCGCCGATCTGGTGCGGGCCCGCACCGCCAGCGGCCGCGACGCCAACCGCGCCGACGATGTGCTCGACAAATACGGGCGCGGCCTGGCCACCGGCTCGGCCCCCGAGACGATGAGCCCCGGCACCACCAGTTCCGTCGGTTCCGGCGGCGGCAGCAATTAAGCGGAGGCCCGCCATGATCCCGCGCCTGACCATCGATCTGTTCCTCGCCACCGCCGACAGCCGCCAATCGCTGGCCGGTCTGGCCCGGCACGGCGCCCTGGCCCGCTGCACCCTGCGCGGCCACGATGGCGGCCTGGCCGCCGCCGCCACCCATTACGCCGGCGCCCCCACCCCGCAGGTGGTGGTGGTGGAGGATGAGGGCGGCGACGATCTGGCCGCCCGTCTCGACCGTCTGGCCGAGGTGTGCGATCCGGCCAGCCGCGTGCTGCTGATCGGCGGCGTCAACGATATTCACGTCTACCGCCGCCTGCGCGACCGCGGCGTCAGCGACTATCTGCCCCGCCCGGTCAGCGCCGAGCATGTGCTGGAGGCCATCCGCGCCCTGTTCCACGATGCCCAGGCGGCGCCGCGCGGCAAAACCCTGGCCGTGTGGGGGGCGCGCGGCGGCGTCGGCGCCTCGACCCTGGCGCAAAATCTGGCCTGGGCCGCCGGGCGGCATCTGCGCGAGCCGGTGATCTATCTCGATCTCGATCTCGCCTTCGGCACCTCGCTGCTGTCGTTCAACCTCGAAGCCAAGCAGACCGCCGCCGATGCCCTGGCCAACCCCGAGCGCCTGGACGAGGTGCTGCTGGAACGCTATCTGATCGAATATGACGAGCATTTGCGCGTGCTGGCCGCCCCCGCCGATCCCGGCGGCGGCCATGCCCCCGGCCTGGACGGCGTGGAGCGGCTGCTGGATCTGGCGCGGCGCCTGGCCGCGCTGGTGGTGCTGGATCTGCCGCATCAGTGGTGCGACTGGACCCGCCACCTGCTGACCCAGGCCGACGAACTGGCCCTGGTGGCCACCCCCGATCTGCCCAACCTGCGCGAGGTGAAAACCCTGCGCGACATCCTGGAGCCGGTGCGCGGCCAGGCGGCGGCGGCGCGCCTGGTGCTGAACCGGGTGGACGCCTACCGCAAGACCCAGCTGACGGCCAAGGATTTCGCCGCCAATGCCGGGCTGGCTCCCGCCCTGACCCTGCCCTTCGACCCCCTGCTGTTCGGCGATGCCGCCAATCGCGGCCAGATGCTGGGAGAATGCGCCAAAACCCACCGGACGGCGCAGGCCCTGGCCCAGTTCGCCGCCCAGATCACCGGAAAAGCCGCCGATACCGGAAAACCCGCCTGGTCGGTGGCGGGAGTGCTGCAATGGCTGAAGGCCTGACCCCGTTCGGCCGGCGCAACGCCGCCCCCGCGCCTCCTGCGCCCGAAGTGCCGACACCCGCCGCTCCGGCGCCGGTTCCGGCCCCCGCTCCGGCGCCGTCCGCCGGCGGCGGCGAGGCCGAGCGGCGCCTGTCCGACGTCAAGGTGACCATTTTCAACGATCTCATCGAGGCGGTGGATCCCACCGAGCTCGGCAAGCTGGCGCCGGCCCAGATGCGGGAAGAGATTTCCGACATCGTGTCGGAAATCATCAGCATGCGCCGCCTGGTGCTGTCGGCGGCGGAACAGGCGGTGGTGATCGGCGATATCTGCAACGACATTCTGGGGCTGGGGCCGCTGGAACCGCTGATCGCCCGCGACGATATCGCCGACATCATGGTGAACGGCGCCGACAAGGTTTATATCGAGGCCGACGGCCGCATGCAGCTGACCGACATCAAGTTCCGCGACAATGCCCAACTGATGAACATCTGCCAGCGCATCGTCACGGCGGTGGGCCGCAGGGTGGACGAGGCCAGCCCCATCTGCGACGCCCGCCTGGCCGACGGCTCGCGCGTCAACGTCATCGTGCCGCCCCTGGCCATCGACGGCCCCACCCTGACCATCCGCAAATTCAAGCGCGAGAAGCTGACCCTGGACAAGCTGGTGACGTTCGGCTCGGTCACGCCGCAGGGCGCCACCCTGCTGCGCATCGCCGCGGCGGTGCGCTGCAATATCCTGGTTTCGGGCGGCACCGGCTCGGGCAAGACCACCCTGCTCAACTGCCTGACCCGCTATATCGACACCGACGAACGCATCGTGACCTGCGAGGACGCCGCCGAGTTGCAACTGCAGCAGCCCCATGTGGTGCGCCTGGAAACCCGTCCGCCCAATCTCGAAGGCGTGGGGCAGGTGACCATGCGCGATCTGGTGAAGAACTGCCTGCGCATGCGCCCCGAACGCATCGTGGTGGGCGAGGTGCGCGGCCCCGAGGCGCTCGACCTGCTGCAGGCCATGAACACCGGGCACGACGGCTCCATGGGCACCATTCACGCCAACACCCCGCGCGACGCCCTGGCCCGCGTCGAGAACATGGTGGCCATGGGCGGCTACAATCTGCCGG
>JAJZGK010000081.1 GCA_021798485.1 Pseudomonadota bacterium | reverse complement strand
TCCGATCTATATTCATGGAATCGCCGGTCACCACCAGGGCGTCGGCGCAGGCGATGAAGCCCAGATAGGGATTGTCGCCCCGGGGCGACCAGGGATGGAAATAAAGATGGGGGGCCGCGGCCAGCTCGCCTTGCAGGAAACGGGTCAGCACGCCGCCGCTGCGGCGGCTGGTGGCCACCAGCAGGCTGCCGCCCAGGCTTTGGGCCAGGGCCAGGGTTTGCCGGGCCAGCTGATGGGCCTGGGCCAGGGGGAAATCGTATTCCTTGGTAGCCCCGCCCACCGACAGCACCAGCCAGGGGCGCGGCAGGGCGGCCAGCCGCTCGGCCCACACCGCGCCTTCCCGCGCCAATAGGGCCGGGCTGGCGCGATGGCAGGAGCCGATGGTCTCGATGATGTTGGCGGCCAGCGGCATCTGATCGTGGCGCGGCGTGGCGATAAGGTCGAAATCGCCGCGTCCCGGCCAGCCGGGATCCATGATCTGCACCAGCCGCACGCCGTGGCGTTTCTTCAGCCAGCGGGCCAGGGGGGCGGTGCGGCGGCCGGCGGCGATGGCCAGGACCGGCCAGGGCGGGGTAAGGGCGCGGCGGCTGCGCCGGGCGATGCCGAACAGGCTGGAGGCCCTGAGCAGGTTGTGCCAGTTGGAATGGATGGTGTAGCGCACGTCCAGCTGGCGGAACGGTTCGCCCAGGGCCTCGGCCACGCCGACGCATTGGGCCACGTTGCCGGGGCGGTCGTCGCCCAGTACCCACACCCGTTCCTGCCGCATACCGTCCTCAAAAAAAATCAAGGGGATCCCATAGGAGCGGCGGCGCGGGCTGTCAAACTATTTCCCCTGGAAGTCCGGGCGGCGCTTGGCGGCGAAGGCAGCCATGCCCTCGCGGTAATCGGCGGTGGAGAGGAAATCATAGGCCTGGTCCAGTTCCTCGGGCCCGAGGGGGGCATCCTCCTGCAGGCGGCGCACGAACTGCTTGTGCCAGCGGTTGACCAGGGGGGCGTTGGCGGTGATGCGCCCCACCGTGGCCGCCACCTCGCCGGCCAGGGCCTCGTCGGGGACAACGCGGTGCACCAGCCCCATGGCCAGGGCCTCCGCGGCGCCGAACACCCGGGCCTCCAGCAGAATTTCCAGGGCGCGGGCCGGGCCCACCAGGCGCAGGATGCCGGCGATCTCGGGCTGGCCCATGACCACCGAGATCTTGCCCACCGGCACGCCGAAGCGGCCCGAGGCCGCCGACAGACGCAGATCGCACTGGGCCGCCAGTTCCAGGCCGCCGCCGACGCAAGGCCCGTAGATCTGGGCCAGGGTGGGGTGCGGGCAGGCGGCCACCAGGGCCAGGGCGCGGCGCATCACCGCGTCGTAGGCCTTGGCCTGGGCGGCGTCGGCGCGCAGGCTGTCGAACTCGGTGATGTCGGCGCCGGGGGCGAAAGCCTGCTCGCCGGCGCCGCGCAGCACCACGCAGCGCAGGCTGTCGTCGGCGTTGAGCGTGGTGAAGGCCTCGGCCAGGCCGTGCCAGATGGGCAGATTAAGGGCGTTCATCCTGTCGGGACGGTTCAGCATCACCGTCGCCACCATACCCTCGCGCGAAACCTCGATCACAGCGCTCATTCCCGGTCCTTAAGAAGCCTTTTGTTGCACCAGAGGCCATTTTGGCCCTATATCCCGCCAGAAGACTCTTTCGTCGCCAAGCCATTTATCTATAGCCCCCATCCGCCGGGTGGGGAAGTTTGGAGTAACGAACCCATGCAGTCCGTTTCGCGCACGCCGGAGCAGAAGCAAGCCGGTCTGACCACGGCCCGTATCCTGCTGGAGATCGGCGCCGTCAACTTCCGTCCCGAAGATCCCTATACCCTGACCTCGGGTTGGAAGAGCCCGGTTTACATCGATTGCCGCAAGGTGATCTCGTTCCCGCGCGCGCGCCGCAAGATCATCGAGCTGGCCTCGGCCGCCATCTGCCGCGAAGTGGGCTTCGAGAGCATCGAGGCGGTGGCGGGCGGCGAAACCGCCGGCATCCCCTACGCCGCCTGGATCTCCGAGGCGCTGTCGCTGCCCATGCTCTATGTGCGCAAGCAGGCCAAGGGCTTCGGCCGCAACGCCCAGATCGAAGGCGATTTCAAGGACGGCGCCCACGCCCTGCTGGTGGAGGATCTGGCCTCCGACGGCGCCTCGAAGGTGAATTTCTGCCAGGCCCTGCGCAAGGCCGGCGCCCAGGTCAACCATACCTTCGTGGTGTTCTTCTACGGCGTCTTCCCCGGCGCCTTGAAAACCCTGGAAGAGATCGACGTGCAGATGCACTACCTGGCCAATTGGTGGGATGTGCTGGAAGTGGCGGAACAGGGCGGCCATTTCAGCAAGGCGGCGCTGGACGAGGTGCGCAAGTTCCTGCACGACCCCATCGCCTGGTCGAAGTTCCACGGCGGCCGCGAAGCCTGAGCGTTCGCCCGGCCGCGCTTTTGCAAGCGTCCCGCCCTCCCGCCGGAGGGCGGGGCGTTTCATTTCGGGGCCAGGATGCGGTCGAGCAGCGGGGCGAATTCGCCGGCCGGCACCGGGCGGCTGAACAGGAAGCCCTGGGCGCCGTGGCAGTGGCGGTTTTGCAGGAAGGTGAACTGGGCGCTGGTTTCCACCGCCTTGGCCAGAACACGGATATTGAGATCGCGGGCCATGGCGATGGCCGACCGCACCAGCCGGGCCTGATCGCCGCTGTGGTTCAGGGCGCGGATATGCGCCGGGGCGATTTTCACCACATCCACCGGCAGACTGTGCAGCAGGCGGAAATCGGTGTGATCGGTGCCGAAATCATCCAGGGCCACATGCAGCCCCAGCAGCCGCAGCGCCTCCAGCGCCGTCACGGTGGCGGGCAGGGCCTCCAGAGCCACGCTTTCGGAAATGTCGATCTCCACCGCCGCCGGCGGCAGGCCATGCCGGGCCAGCAGTTCCTCCACCCTGGCCAGGAAGCCCTGGTCCAAAAGCTCGGTGCGGCTGACATTGATGGCGATATGCAGGCCGGGATGGCTTTGCCGCCACTGCGCGGCCTGGCCGAAGGCCTGATCCATGATCCAGCGGCCCAGGGGGCGGATCAGCCCGGTTTCGGTGGCCAGGGGCAGGAACTGGCGCGGCGCCATCAGGCCGATTTCCGGGTGCTGCCAGCGCAGCAGGGCCTCGGCCCCCATCACCCGGCCATCGGTCAGGTCGATCATGGGCTGGTAGTAGACCTGCATCTGGCCGTTGTCCACCGCCCGCGCCAGGGCCTGTTCCAGGGCATTGTGCTCGAAGGCCTGCTCCGAAAGATCGGCCGAGGCGAAGCGGAAGGAATCGCGGCCCTGCTTCTTGGCGGTATACATGGCCTCGTCGGCGGCATGCAGCAGGGTTTCCGGGGTGGTGGCGTCTTTGGGGTAAAGGCCGATGCCGATACTGGTGGACACCTGGCAGGGCTGGCCGTTCAGCGGGAAGGGAATGGCGAACTGTTCCAGGATCTTCTGCGCCACCTTGGCGGCATCGCGGAAATCGCCGATATCCTCGAGAATGAGGGTGAACTCGTCGCCGCCCAGGCGGGCCACCGTATCCTCGGCCCGCACCGTGCGGGTCAGGCGCTCGGCCACCTGCTGCAGCAGGGTGTCGCCGGCCAGATGGCCCAGGCTGTCGTTGATCTGCTTGAAAAGGTCGAGATCCAGGAACAGCACCGCCAGATTGAGCTGGTTGCGCATGGAGCGGGCGATGGCATGATCCAGCCGTTCGGTGAACAGGGCGCGGTTGGGCAGGCCGGTCAGGGGATCGTGGTGGGCGCGGTGCGACAACCGCTCCTCGTCCTGCTTGCGGCGGGTGATGTCGCTGAACACCGCCACATAGTTGGACAGCTGGCCGCTGTCGTTGCGCACGGCGCTGATGTTCAGCCATTCGGCGATCAGCTGGCCATCCTTGCGGCGGTTCCAGATCTCGCCGCTCCAGCCGCCCTCTTCGGAAATGCTCTGCCATAGATGGTCGTAAAAGGCTTGATCGTGGCGCCCCGACGACAGCAGCGAGGGGTCGGCGCCCAGCGCCTCGTGCGGGGCATAGCCGGTCAGGCGGGTGAAGGCCGGGTTGACGTGGATGATGCGGCGCTCGCGGTCGGTGATGATGATGCCCTCGCTGGTGGCCTCCACCACCTTGGCGGCCAGGCGCAGCTGATCCTCCAGCGATTTGCGGGCGGTGATATCCTCGACCATCATCACGGCGAACTGGGGCTGGCCGTCGGGGGCGCGCACCAGCGAGACGGTGGCGGCGCCCCAGCGCATCACCCGCCCCTCCTGGGGCAGGAACCGCAGCTCCAGGGAAAAACCATCCATGCGGCCATCCAGCAGGCGCCGGAAATTCCGCAGAAAGGCGGGGTGGTTTTCCTCCTCCACCAAGGCCAGCAGGGGCGGGGGCGGGGTTTTCCCGGCGGGCTGGGCCAGAAGTTCGGTCAGGCGCGGATTGAGCGACAGGATGCGGGCCTGATCATCCAGCAGCAGGATGCCGAGACCGGCATTTTCGAACACGGCGCGGAAGGTGGCCTCGCTGCGGCGCAGCGATCGTTCGGCGTTGCTGCGCTCCACGGCATAGCGGATGGAGCGGCGCAGCAGCTCGTTGCTGCCCTGGCCCTTGACCATATAATCCTGGGCGCCCTGCTGCATGGCGGTCAGGGCCAGGGCGTCGTCGGCCAGGCCGGTCAGCACCACCACCGGCACCAGGGGGTGCCGGGCGCGCAGGCTGGCCAGGCCGTCCAGCCCTTGCGAATCGGGCAGCGACAGATCCAGCAGCACCAGATCGAAGGCGGCGCTTTCCAGCAGCCGCAGGCCCTCGCCCAGGCTGGCGGCCCGCACCACATGGAAGCCCTGCGGCGCGTCTTCCAGCAGGATGGCCTGGATCAGCCGGGCGTCGGCTTCGGTATCCTCGATCAGCAGCAGATCGATGGGGGTGTGGAGGGGGAAGGTCATGTCAGTGCGGCGGCAGGATGGCCATGCGCCCCCAGAAGCGGGCCACGGACTGGATAACACTGATGAAATCGTCGAGATCCACCGGCTTGGGCACGAAGCAGTTGGCATGCAGGTCGTAGCAGCGCAGCACGTCGGGTTCGGCCATGGAGGTGGTCATCACCACCACCGGAATGCGGCGCAGGGTTTCGTCGGCCTTGACCTCGGCCAGCACCTCGCGGCCGTTCTTGCGGGGCAGGTTGAGGTCCAGCAGGATCAGATCGGGGCGGGGGGCGTCTTCAAAGCCGGGCTTGCGGCGCAGATAGGCCAGGGCCTCGACGCCGTCGGTCACGTGATGCAGCTGGCCGGGCACATCCCCCTCCTTCCAGGCCTCCAGGGCCAGGCGGGCATCGCCGGGATTGTCTTCCACCAGCAGGATGTTCAACGCGGGCTTGTGCGGCTCCACCATAGGGGCTCCCCGTGCATTTTTCTTGTTCTATCCATTAGGATAGTGGAGGCGCGCCCGCTTGCATAGCGCGGCGACGGTCAGCCCGCCAGTTTTCCCGCCAGGGAATAGGCCTCGGCCGGGGTGCGGGCCAGATCCAGCAGCAGGCGGCCGCACAGGGCCAGCACGATCAGGGCCAGCATGATGCGCATATGCTCGGCGCGCAGGCGGTGGCCGAAACGGGCGCCGAACTGGGCGCCCACGGCGCCGCCGGCCAGCAGGGTCAGCATCAGCACCACATCCACCGTCTGGGTCTGCACCGATTGCATCACCGTGACCACGGCGGTCACGAACACCACCTGGAACAGCGAGGTGCCGATGACCACGGCGGTGGGCATTTCCAGGATATAGATCATCAGCGGCACCATGATGAAGCCGCCGCCCACCCCCATCACCGCCGACAGCATGCCGCCCAGGGCGCCCACCCCCAGGACCATCGGCAGCGGGATATAAAGGCCCGAGCGGGGAAAGCGCATGCGGAAGGGCAGGTTGGCGCCCATATGGCGGTGGCGCTTGTGGCGGGGGCGCGGCCGCCGCGACAGCACCAGGGCGCGGCCGCTTTCGATCAGCATGGTGATGCCGACGAAGCCCAGGAACACCACATAGCAAAGGGTGATGGCCAGATCGATCTGGCCCAGGGCGTGCAGCCAGGTGAACAGCGCCACCCCCAGCAGCGAGCCCAGCAGGCCGCCCGCCACCAGCATCAATCCCATCTTGAGATCGACATTGCCGCGCCGCCAATGCACCAGGGCGCCCGAGAACGAGGCCCCCACCACCTGATTGGCGCCCGAGGCCACCGCCACCGGCGAGGGGATGCCCATGAAAATCAGCAGCGGCATCAGCAGAAAGCCGCCACCCACGCCGAACAGGCCGGAAATGAACCCGACGCCGCCGCCCAGGGCCAGCAGCGACAGGATATTGACCGACAGTCCGGCGATGGGCAGATAAATGTGCAAGGGCGGCGCCTCTCCGGCTTATTCCACCGGGTAGCCGGCGGCGATCCAGGCGTTGATGCCCCCGGCCATGCGGTTGATCTCGCCCTGGTAGCCGGCCTCCAGCAGCTTGGCGGTGGCGCTGCCGCAGCGCACGCCCGAGCGGCAGTGCAGCACCAGCTTCTGGCCGGGAGCCAGGGCGGGCAGGGCGGCGGCATCGAAGCTGGACAGCGGCCGCAGATGGGCGCCGGCGATATGGTGGGCCTGCCACTCGTTTTCCTCGCGCACGTCCACCACCACCGCCTTGCCCTGCTCGATCCAGTCGAGAATGGTATCCACATCGACCACGTTGACCTGTTCGCTCATGTTTCCGATCCGACCTTGGAGTCCAGAGTTGCGACGATGCATGCATGATGGGGGGACGGCGGCACTTTCGCAAGAGGGCGCACTTTGTCAAAATGGCCGATCGGACGCCGCCTTTGCCGCAAGGGACCAAAACATCATGACCGAACATCTGCTGGACGCGCGCGGACTGACCTGTCCCCTGCCGATCCTGCGCGCCCGCAAGCAGCTGAAGCTGCTGGAGGCCGGGCAATGCCTGACGGTGCTGGCCACCGATCCCAGCGCCCGGCGCGATTTTCCCAGCTTCTGCGCCCAGACCGGCCAGCGCCTGGTGGAAGAGAGCTGCGATGCCGACGGCGTGCTGCGGTTCGTGATCGAAAAGGGGGCGTGAGGGAGGACATGTGCCGCCCGCCATTCCAGGCGGAGGCCAAGGACGCGGATGCGTCCGCCCGGCGAGGGACGACCATACGGCGGGTCAAGCCCTTGACCCGCCGGTCTTATTCATATCCGTAGTCGCGGCTCAGGTGGTCGATGGTGCCGTCGCGCCGCATGGCGGCGATGGCGGCGTTAAGCGCCGGCATGCGGCCGATGGCGGGCGAGGTTTTGGCGCATTGCAGCGGCAGCGGCACGGTGGCGAGCGGCAGGGTCTCGCCCAGCAGGGCCTCCATGCCGGCCTGGCGGGCCAGATAGCGCAAGGTGGGCAGGGCGCCGGCCACGGCATCCAGGCGGCCCAGGCGCATCATCTCCAGGCCGGTGCGGTAATCGGTATCGTGCCGCACGCGAATGGCCGGATCGCCGCTAAGGGGGCGGCCAAGATCGAGGCCGCGCAACACCGAAATCCGCAAGCCGCGCAAATCGCCGGTGCCGCGCAGCGGCACCCCCTTGCGGGCGATCACCCCGAAATGATGGCTGACCACCCGTTCGCCCCGCAGCAGAAAGGCGGACCAGGCCGGATTCCAGACCAGGATGGTGCAATCGGCGCGGCCCTGCTGCAGATCGTGCGGCACGCGGGCAAAGGGGGCCAGGGTGATGGAAACGGGCGAACCCAGGCGCCGTCCCAGGTCCGCCACCAGGGCGGGAAACAGGCCGGTGGCGCGGCCGTTGGCCGGATCGATCCAGGCCCAGGGCGGCGTATCGATGGTGGTGAAGCGCAAGGGCCTGGCCGCCACGGGGCCAGACGCAAGCAGCAAAACCACCAGAACCGCCGCCGGCCATAACGGCCGGCGCGGGCGGATGCACGGGATCATGGCCAATTCCTTCCCCCCGGAACGGCATATTTATAACTGGGAAAAGAGTAGCCAAACCTTAAGAAACTGTAAAGTTGTATCCGGCGGCACGAAAAACGCGCCATCCCGAAGGATGGCGCGTTCGACGTGAAGCCTGTTTTTTTTATGGGGTGCTGTACGTTTTGGTAACCTTTTACAGCAGCGGCTTGCCCACGGGGAGAACGTCGCGGCCGAACACATCGTTCAAGATCACATGGAACATCATGTACCAGGCGGCCAGGGCGCAGACGATCAGATCCCAGGCGGCGATGGGCTTCAGTTCGGGGTGGCCCCAGAACACCAGGTCCAGCAGCACGAAGCCGGCGACCAGGGTGGTGAAGGTCACGAACATGGCCTTGCTGATCTTCAGCGAGCCGAACCACAGGCCGACCGAGAACAGGGTCCAGCCGAACATGAAGAAGCCCAGATCGTTTTCGTTCAGGGCCAGCAGCTTGTTGTCGGTGGTGGAGCCCAGCAGGTAGGCGCACAGCGCGATCCAGAAGACGCCGTAGCCGGTGAAGGCGGCATAGCCGAAATTGTTGCCGGTCTTCTGTTCCTGCAGGCCGGCGATCATCTGCGCCAGGCCGCCGAACAGCAGGCCGAGCCAGATCACCGGACCGATGCCGATCCAGCCGAGGTTATGGAATTGCAGCAGCAGGGTGGTCATGCCGAAGCCGCCCAGTCCGACCACGGCGGGATTGCCAACCTTCGGAGCGGCGGGGGCGGCGGCCTGCTTGCCGGTTTCAACGGTAATCGAGCTCATCTGGGACATCTGTCAGCCTTCCTTCTTTGCAACCCCAATAGGATGGGGGTCGTTTCCTCCCTAAACCGAGGCGCGGTCTGGTATTCTTTTTTTGCGACTCAGCTCGTATAAAAAGACATAGCTGAGTTTCGGAGCCTCGGCAATTGGTCTTTTTTGCGGCCGCCTGGAATTTCATATTTTTTGTGCACTGCACATGATGCAGCGCAACCGGGGGGATATGAAAAAACCCCTCCGCCCGCAAAGGCGAAGGGGTTTCAAGGCTTTGAATTTTAAGGTGTTTTACGCCGGGGCGCCTTTTTCGCGCTTCTGCACGCGGATCATGGACCCCAGCAGGAAGGCGGCATCCCAGACCAGGGTGACCACCAGGGCCAGCAACCAGCGCTGATCGGCGAACAGCTGCGCCGGGGGCATGTAGAAGGGGCCGCGCATCAGCACCAGGGCATGCGAGACCGGGTTGATGATCATCACCGCATGCAGCCAGGCCGGAGCGTTTTCCAGCGGGAACAGGGCGCCCGACAGCATCCACAGCGGCATCAGGAACACCATCATGATGGCGTGGAAGCCCGAGGAGGTGCGCATGGTCCAGGCGAAGAAGAAGCCCATGGCGGCGAAGCCGGCGCTGGAGAGCACATAGGCCAGAATGAGCAGCCCCAGCGAGGGCAGGCCCAGCGGCATGCCCAGGAAGGGGGCGGCGATGGTGAAGATCAGGGTTTGCACCATGGCGATGCTGACCCCGCCCATGACCTTGCCGAGCACGATGGCCATGCGCGAGACCGGGGCCACCAGCACGCTTTGCAGGAAGCCGGCGTCGCGGTCCTCGATGATGGTGATGGAGGAGAAGATGCTGGCGAACAGCATCATCATCAGCATGACGCCGGGATAGAAATATTGCAGGTAGCTGACGCCGTTCATGCCGGGGGCGTGGAACGAGGCGTTGAAGCCCGAGCCGAGGAACAGCCAGAACAGAATGGGCTGGGCCACGGTGCCGATAACGCGATGGGGCTGGCGCATGAAGCGCACGAACTCGCGGCGGGCCAGGGCGAAGGCGACGCGGATCATTGGATTTCCCCGTTCTCGCTGGTGTCGGATTTCTGCGGGCCGGTCAGATGGATGAACACATCCTCCAGGGCGGGCTGCTTGATGGCGATGCTGTCGATATCGTCGCGGTAGGCGGCCAGCAGCTTTTCCAGGATGGGCAGGCTGGCGCCGTTGTCGGTTTCCTCCAGGCGGATCTCGTCGCCGTGGCGGCGGGTTTTCAGATGCAGGTCGGCGCGGATGCGGCCTTCCAGCACCACGGCGCCGCGGCTTTGCAGCACCACCATTTCGCGGCCCAGACGGCTGCGCAGGGTTTGCGGGCTGTCGAAGGCCAGCAGGTTGCCCTCCTTCATGATGGCGACGCGGTCGGCATCCTCGGCTTCCGAGAAGATGTGGCTGGTCATCAGCACGGTCATGCGCCGCTCGCGCTGAATTTTGTGCAGCGCCTCGATGAAATTGCGGCGGCTGGCCGGATCGAGGCCGGTGGTGGGCTCGTCCAGCAGCAAGAGGCGCGGACGGGTCAGCAGGGCCTTGGCCAGTTCCACCTGGCGGGCCAGGCCGCCCGACAGGGTGTCCACCTTGTCGTTCAGGCGGTCCTTGAGGTCGGTCCAGGCCATGGCCTCGGACAGGCGCTCGGCGTAAAGCGAAGAGGAAAGGCCGTAAAGGTCGGCGTGCAGGCGCAGATTTTCGCCCACGGTCAGATGCTTGTCCACCGCCGGGCTCTGGAACACCACGCCCAGCTCGGCGCGGGCCTTGCCCGGTTCCTTGAAGAGATCGTGGCCGGCGATGCGGATGGTTCCCGCCGAAGGCAGCGACATGCCGCACAGAATGCGGAACAGGGTGGATTTACCGCTGCCATTGGGGCCGGAAAGGATGCAGAACTGTCCTTCTTCGACCGTTAAAGTCAGGTTGTTGATGGCGGTGCGGGCGGGCGTTTTCCGGCTGGCCGGATAAACGTGTGTCAGGTTTTCTATCTGGATCATGGCCCCTTCGGCATTACATTTTCGCAAGGATGGCGTTGCCTACATGGGCCGGTTGGCGGGGCTTGTCAACCCAAGCGGCGGATTTAGCCGGCCGCCGCCTTACGGTTTTCCCACCAACGTTGCGCCAGATCCAGGGCTTCGGCCTGGCTGCCGGCGCGGCCGAGCAGACCGAGCGGCAGGGCCGCCGTGGCCACGACGGCGGCCTCGGCGAAGGGGTCGCTCCAGCCGCCCCGCCACAGGGCGGCCAGCCGGGCCGGGGACAAGTCCTCGTCGGGCGGGGCGGTCTCGGCCAGCAGCGGCGGCCAGTCCTCGCTGAAGGGCACGCCGCCGGCCAGGCCCTCCACCAGGCAGGGCTTGTCGGGGCGGCGCTCGCTCTCGCCGCCCTCGCCCTTGAAGCAGGCCATGGCGTTCTGGCCCATCAGCCGCGCCGCCTCCTGGTGCAGGGCGCGGTAATTGGGGTGGAACACGCTCATCAGCGCCGCCGGGGCCCGGAACGGATTGAGGTTGCGGGCCACGGTGTGCAGCGGTGTGCGCAGGCCCAGCAGCGCCTTCAGATCCAGGATCTCCTGCAGGCGGGGATGCAGCAGGGCCAGCGGCACATAGGCGAACCGGCGCGTTTCCAGCAGGGCGCCGGCTTCGGCCAGGCTGGCGGCGGGGGCGTGGCCCAGGGCCTCCAGGCTTTCACGGGCGTAAAGCCGCCCGGCGGTATGGCCCTCGGCGCCATGCATCAGGATGCGGACGCCGTTCTCGGCCAGCAGCAGCGCCGCCAGCAGGTAAAGGGGCAGGCGGCGGCTCTTGCCGGCATAGCTCGGCCAGTCGAGATCGGGGCGGGGCAGGCCGGCGGGCAGGGGCAGGGCGTCTTGCACCGCCAGGGCGAAGCCCGCCACTTCCTCCGGCGTTTCGGTGCGCACCCGCATCAGGCACAGAAAGGCGCCCAGCTGCACCGGCTCCACCGCGCCTTGCAGGATCAGGGCGGTGGCGGCGCGGGCCTCCTCCAGGGTCAGCGGCCGGCTCAGGCGCGGGCCCTTGCCCAGCAGGCGGATATAGGGGGCGAAGGGATGTTCCGTGCTCATGGGCGGGCTCCTAAAACCAGCTGAGGGTGCCGTCGTGGCGGGCGGCAAGATCGACGAAGCCGCCGTAATCCACCAGGGTGACGCCGCTCCGCAGGGGGCGGTCGGCCAGACCGCGCGCCGCCAGATCGGGGCTCAGCACGAAGACCGGGCCCCGGTCCGGCCACGGCGTGGCGGCGGCGGCCACGGCGGCGGCGACGGCATCCTCCATCAGCAGCAGGGCGTCGCCCTGGCCCAGGCGGGCCAGGCAGGCGGCCAGGGCCTGATG
>JAJZGK010000080.1 GCA_021798485.1 Pseudomonadota bacterium | reverse complement strand
GCCCGTTGGGCGATGAAGCGTTCCTTACACGACTGGAGGAAACAACTAAACGCATCCTCAGACCGGGAAAGCGCGGACCAAAGCCATCTGATGCAAAACAGAATTAAGTGCACTGTCACCGTAATTCTGATGCAAAACAGAATTAAGTGCACTGTCACCGTAATTCCACCGTAATTTCCGTAATTTCAACACCGCGGAGCGGGAGGGTGCGACGCTGGATGAGAAGCTGGCCACCGTCTGCCGGCTGCGCGAGGGGCGTATCGCCGAAATCGAAACGTTCCTGTCCGATGTGCCCGGCATGGACCGCTTTTTCGCACGCCCCCGGTAACCGCATACCAACCGGCCACCCCGTCACGTCAACGGTTGGCCGGTCAAATGCCGCGCCGGCTGGAAGCCTCAGGCCTCCAGTTCCGGGCGGTGGGCGAATTGGTCCAGGGCCTCGGGGTTGGCCAGGGCCTCCTGGTTGCGCACCGGGCGGCCGTGCACCACGTCGCGCACCGCCAGTTCCACGATCTTGCCCGAGCGGGTGCGCGGAATGTCGGCCACCGCCAGGATACGGGCCGGCACGTGGCGCGGCGTGGTGTTGGCGCGAATCCGGTCGCGGATGCGCTCGGCCAGGGCCTCGGTCAGGGTTTGGCCGTCTTTCAGGCGCACGAACAGCACCACCCGCACATCGCCCCGCCAGTCCTGGCCGATGACCAGGGCCTCGGCCACCGCGTCGATGGTTTCCACCTGGCGGTAGATCTCGGCGGTGCCGATGCGCACGCCGCCGGGGTTCAGGGTGGCGTCGGAGCGGCCATACACGATAATGCCGTCATGCGGCGTCAGCTCCACCCAGTCGCCGTGGGTCCACACGCCGGGAAAGCGTTCAAAATAGGCGGCCTTGAACTTGGCGCCGTCGGCATCGTTCCAAAAGCCCAGCGGCACGCTGGGAAAGGCGTTGCGGCACACCAGCTCGCCCTTTTGCCCGCGCAGCGGCCGCCCCGCCTCGTCGAACACCTCCACCGCCATGCCCAGCCCCCGGCACTGAATCTCGCCCCGCCACACCGCGCCGGTGGGGTTGCCCAGCATGAAGCAGGAGACGATATCGGTGCCGCCCGAGATCGACGACAGGCAAACATCGCTCTTCACGGCGTCGTACACGTAATCGAAGCCTTCCGGCGACAGCACCGAGCCGGTGGAGGCGATGGTGCGCAGGGCGGAGAGGGCGTGGCTGGCCTTGGGGCGCAGACCGGCCTTGGCGATGGCGTCGATCCATTTGGCCGAGGTGCCGAGGAAGGTCATGGCCTCGGCCTCGGCGTAATCGAAGAGGATGGCGCCGTCCCTCAGGCCGGGCGAGCCGTCGTAGAGCAGCAGGGTGGCCTCGGAGGCCAGGGCCGAAACCAGCCAGTTCCACATCATCCAGCCGCAGGTGGTGAAATAGAACACCCGGTCGTCGCGTTTGATGTCGCAATGCAGGTGGTGTTCCTTCAGATGCTGCAAAAGCGTGCCGCCGGCGCTGTGGACGATGCATTTGGGCACGCCGGTGGTGCCCGAGGAGAACATGATGTAAAGCGGATGCTCGAAGGGCAGCGGCGTGAAGGGCAGATGCTCGCCCGCCTGTCCCTCCAGGAAGCCGTCCAGCCGCACCGCCTTGGGCACGGCGGCGATATCGGGCTCCTCGGCCAGATAGGGCACCACCACCACCCGCTCGACGCTGGACAGGGCATCGGCGATGGCCGTCAGCTTATCGGTCACGGCGTGGGCCTTGCCGTTGTACCAGTAGCCGTCCACCGAGATGAGCAGGCGCGGCGCGATCTGGCCGAAGCGGTCCAGCACCCCCTGCACGCCGAAATCCGGCGAGGCCGACGACCACACCGCCCCCAGGCTGGCCGCCGCCAGCATGGCCGCCACCGTTTCCGGCATGTTGGGCATGAAGCCGGCCACGCGGTCGCCGGCCTTCAGGCCCATGGCCCGCATGGCCCCGGCCAGCCGCGCCACCAGGCGGTGCAGCTGGCCGTGGCTCAGGCGGCGTTTCACCTTGTCTTCGCCCCAGAAGACGATGGCGTCGCCGTCATCATGGCGGCGCAGCAGGTTCTGGGCGAAATTCAGCCGGGCGCCGGGAAACCAGCGCGCCCCCGGCAGCCGGGCCGGATCATCCACCACCGGCCCCGGCCCCTTGTGGCCGATCATGCCGCACCAGTCCCAGACATCGGACCAGAAGGCGGCGGGCTCGGCCACCGACCACGCCCACAGGCCGGACATATCGGCCAGATCCAGGCCGTGGCGGCGGTTGACCTTGTGCAGGAACACCGTCAGGCGGGCGGCGGACACACGATCGGGCGAGGGTTGCCAGAGCGGCTGCGACATGGGCTGTTCCTCCTTAGGCGGTCTTCTGTTCTTCCAGATGCAGTTCCTCGATCATGGCCTTGCGCATCATGAATTTCTGGATCTTGCCGGTGACCGTCATCGGGAAGGATGACACGAAGCGGATGACGCGCGGAATCTTGTAATGGGCGATCTCGCTGGCGCAGAAGGCCAGCACCTCCTCCTCGCTCATCGCCTCGCCGTCCTTCAGGATGATCCAGGCGCACAGCTGTTCGCCGTACTGGCTGTCGGGCACGCCGAACACCTGCACATCGCGGATCTTGGGGTGGCCGTAGAGGAATTCCTCCACCTCGCGGGGATAGATGTTCTCGCCGCCGCGGATCACCATGTCCTTGATGCGGCCCACGATGTTGCAATAGCCCTCGGCATCCAGCACCGCCAGATCGCCGGTATGCATCCAGCGGCCGCCATCGATGGCGGCGCGGGTCAGATCCTCGTCGCCCCAATAGCCGCGCATCACCGAATAGCCGCGCGTCAGCAGCTCGCCCGGGGTGCCGCGCGGCACGATATGGCCGGCGGCATCGACGATCTTCACCTCCACATGGGGATGGATACGGCCCACGGTGGAAACCCGGCGCTCCACATCGTCGTCAACGCCGCTCTGGAAGCTGACCGGGCTGGTTTCGGTCATGCCGTAGGCGATAGTCACCTCCTGCATGTGCATGCGCCCGATCACCTGCTTCATGACATCGATGGGGCAGGGCGAGCCGGCCATGATGCCGGTGCGTAAGGACGAGAGATCGGTTTTGGCGAAATCGGGATGATTGAGCAGGGCGATGAACATGGTGGGCACGCCGTAAAGCGAGGTGCAGCGTTCCTCGGCCACGGTTTTCAGCACCCGCTCGGCCTCGAAGCCCTCGCCGGGGATCACCATGCAGGCGCCGTGAGTGATGGCCCCCAGATTGCCCATCACCATGCCGAAGCAGTGATAGAACGGCACCGGAATGCACATGCGGTCCTGGTGGGAAAGGCCGATGGCCTCGCCGACGAAATAGCCGTTATTCAGGATATTATGGTGGGTGAGGGTCGCCCCTTTGGGGCGGCCGGTGGTGCCGCTGGTGAATTGGATATTGATGGGATCGTCGAACTGCAACCCGGCCTTGATCTCCTCCAGGCGGGCGCGGTGGCCGTCCTCGGCCAGGGCGGCGATCCCGGCGAAATTGAGCATGCCGGGGCTTTGGCCTTCGCCCAGGCGAATGACGATTTCCAGATCCGGCAGTTTGGCGGCGCGCAGGCGGCCCGGCGGGCAGACGGCCAGCTCCGGGGCCAGGCTTTCCAGCATCTCCACATAGCGGCTGGATTTGAAGGCCTCGGCCAGGATCAGGGCGCGGCAGCCCACCTTGTTCAGGGCGTAGTCCAGCTCGTGCAGGCGGTAGGCCGGATTGATATTGACCAGAATCAGCCCCAGCTTGGCGGTGGCGAACTGGGTCACCACCCATTCGGCGTTGTTGGGCGACCAGATGCCGATGCGATCGCCCGGCACCAGCCCCAGGGCCAGCAGCCCGGCGGCGAAGGCGTCGGTTTCGCGCCGCAGATCGTCGTAGCTCCAGCGGATGTTCTGATGGGGCACCACCAGGGCCGGACGATCCGGCATGGCCCGGGCCACTTTATCGAGATGACTGCCGATGGTCTCGGACAGCAGGGGCGTCAACGAGACCCCATGTGTATAGCTCAACCTGTCCATGTCTGCCTCCCAGGCGTGGTCTTGAGGCCTGGACGGGGTTGTTCCCCGCTCCAGGCGTTCTTTTTTCAGCCCGCCGCCAGCAGGGCGCGCCCCGCCCGCGAACCGTTGGGCCGGTTCAGCCGTTCGCTGATCCATCCCCCGGCGCGGGCCACCTTCAAGGCGTCCACACCGGTCTCGATGCCAAGGCCGTGCAAAAGATGCAGCACGTCCTCGGTCGCCACATTGCCGGTGGCGCCCCGGGCATAGGGGCAGCCCCCCAGCCCGGCCACCGAACTGTCGAACACCGCGACGCCTTCCTCCAGACTGGCCAGGATATTGGCCACGCCCTGGCCGTAGGTATCGTGAAAATGCAAGGCCAGATCCTCACGCGGAATTTTTTGCGCCACGGCGCCGATCAGGCGGCGCACCTGATCGGCGGTGGCAATGCCGATGGTATCGCCCAGCGACACCTCGTAACAGCCCTGATCCATCAGCCAGGCCGAAAGATCGGCGACGCGGGCGGGATCGGTGGCCCCGTCATAGGGGCAGGCCACCACGCAGGAGACATAGCCCCGCACCAGCAGGCCCCGTTCACGGGCGCGGCGGATCACCGGCCCCACCCGCGTCAGACTGTCCGCCACCGAACAGGCGATGTTCTTTTGGCTGAAGCCGTCCGAGGCGGCGATGAACACCGCCACCTCGGCAACCCCCGCCTCCAGCGCCGCCTCCAGCCCCTTGTCGTTGGGCACCAAAGCGGGATAGGCGGTGCCGGGGCGGCGGCGCAGGCGTTGATAAAGCTCCGCCGAGGCGGCCATCTGCGGCACCCAGCGCGGCGAGACGAACGATCCCGCCTCCACCACCGCCAAGCCGGCCTCGGCCAGATCCTCCACCAGCCGCAGCTTGATCTCGATCGGCAGGGCCTGGGCCTCGTTTTGCAGGCCGTCGCGCGGGCCGACCTCCACCACTTTCACGCGGGCGGGACGGATCATGACGTCAGGCCTCCGCCGCCGTGAACTCCACCAGGGCGGCCCCGTCCTCCACCAGGGCCCCCACGGCATAGCACAGGCGGTCCACCGTGCCGTCCGCCGGGGCCTTCAGGGTATGTTCCATCTTCATGGCCTCCATCACCACCAGGGGCTGGCCCTTGACCACCGTGGCGCCGGCCTCCACCAGCAGCGCGGTGATAACGCCGGGCATGGGGGCCACCACGCCGCCGGCCGGGCCGTCCGCGGCATCCGACGGCAAAGGATCGATCAGCGACAGCTGATGGCGGCGTCCCTCCAGGAACAGCGTCACCATGCCGTCGCGGTGCACGAAGCCGGCCTGGCGCCGCACCGCCCCCAGCTGCGCCGACAGGCGGCCCTCGGGGCTCAAGCTGCCGCGCGCCTCCACCCGGCCGCCCGGCAGGGCCAGCTCGAAGCCCCAGGGGCGGAAGATCAGCGGCAGCAGCACATCCTGACCGCCATGGCGCAGATGCAGGCTATCGTGGGCATCGTCGTTCAGGCGCCAGCCGTCGCGGCTGTGCCAGGGGCTGTAGGGATCGGGGCCGGCCAGGGCTTCGGCGGCGGCGGCGGCCTTGCGTTCCAGCAACAGGCCCAGGGCGGCCAGGCCCAGCACCTCGTCGGCCAGCGGCGCCTCGGCGGGCAGCAGATCCTCTTGATGGCGGGCGATGAAGCCGGTATCCAGCGCCGCCGCCGCGAAGGCCGGATGGCGGGCGATGGCGCCGAGGAACTCCAGATTGGTGGCCAGGCCCGCCACCTCGGTGGCGGCCAGGGCGGCGCCCAGGCGGCGCACCGCGCCTTCGCGGTCCTCGTCCCACACGATCAGCTTGGCGATCATCGGATCGTAATGCACCGAGATGCGGTCGCCCTGGCGCACGCCGCTGTCGATGCGCACATGCGGGCCGGGCTCGGGAAAGCGCAGATGCTCCAGCCGGCCGACGGCGGGCATGAAATCGCGGGCCGGATCCTCGGCGTAAAGGCGCACCTCGATGGCGTGGCCGCGCACCGCCAGATCCTCCTGGCGGCGCGGCAGCGGCTGGCCCGCCGCCACCCGCAGCTGCCATTCCACCAGATCGAGGCCGGTGATGAACTCGGTCACCGGATGCTCCACCTGCAGGCGGGTGTTCATTTCCATGAAGTAGAAGCGGTCGTCCCCGTCCAGCAGGAATTCCACGGTGCCGGCGCCCTGATAGCCGATGGCCCGGGCCGCCGCCACCGCCGCCTCGCCCATGCGGCGGCGCAGATCGGGGCTCATGCCGGGGGCCGGGGCCTCTTCCACCACCTTCTGATGGCGGCGCTGGATCGAGCAGTCGCGCTCGAACAGATAGACGCAGTTGCCGTGGCCATCGGCGAACACCTGGATTTCCACATGGCGCGGCCGGGCCAGATATTTCTCCACCAGCACGCGGTCGTTGCCGAACGAGGCCGCCGCCTCGCGCCGGGCCGCCGCCAGCTGGGCGGAAAACTGCTCCGCCGCCTCCACCACGCGCATGCCTTTGCCGCCGCCGCCGGCCGAAGCCTTGATCAGCACCGGATAGCCCATGCGCCCGGCCGCCTCGGCCAGCACCGCCTCGGACTGATCCTCGCCGTGATAGCCGGGCACCAGCGGCACCCCGGCCCGCTCCATCAGGGCCTTGGCCTCGCTCCTGCCGCCGCTGGCGCGGATGGCGGCGGCGGGCGGGCCGATGAACACCAGCCCGGCCCGGGCGCAGGCCTCGGCGAAATCGGCGTTTTCCGACAGGAAGCCATAGCCGGGATGCACCGCCTGGGCGCCGCTGTTCAGCGCCGCCTCGATGATCTTGTCGGCGCAGAGATAGGATAAGCGGGTGGGGGCCGGGCCGATCTCCCAGGCTTCGTCGGCCAGGGCGGCATGGGCGGCCCCGGTATCGGCCTCGGAGCACACCGCCACCGTCCGCACCCCCAGGCGCCGCGCCGTCTTGATGACGCGGCAGGCGATTTCACCACGGTTGGCGATCAGAATCTTGGCAAACATCGGCTTACACTCCCCACTCCGGCGGGCGTTTTTCCAGAAAGGCGGCCACGCCCTCGCGCCCCTCGGGCGCGGCGCGGCACTGGGCGATGCGCCGGGCGGTGTCCTCCACCAGCGCCTCCGTCAGGGGCTGGCCGGCCACGGCGAAGATCAGATCCTTGGCCGCCGCCTGGGCCGACGGCGCCCCTTCGGCCAAACGGTCCAGCCAGGCCGTCACCGCCGCGTCCAGCTCCTCGGCCGGCACCACCTGATGCACCAGGCCGCAGCGCAGGGCCTCGGCGGCGCCGAAGCGCTCGGCGGTCAGGAACCAGCGCCGCGCCGCCCGCGCCCCCATGGCGGCGATCACATAGGGCGAGATCACCGCCGGGATCAGGCCCAGCCGCACCTCCGAGAGGCAGAACCGCGCCCCTTCGGCGGCCACCGCCATGTCGCAGCAGGCCACCAGCCCGACGCCGCCGCCGAAGGCCGCGCCCTGCACCCGGGCGATGGTGGGCTTGGGGCAGGCGTTCAGGGTTTGCATCAGCCGGGCCAGGGCGCGGGCATCGGCCAGGTTTTCGGCGGGGCCGTAGGCGGCCATGCGCTTCATCCAGTCGAGATCGGCCCCGGCGGAAAAGCTTTTGCCGCCGGCCCGCAGCACCAGGGCCCGCACCCCGGACTCCCGGCCCAGAGCCTCGACGGCCCGGGTCAGGGCGGCGATCATGCCCTCGTTGAAGGCGTTGTGCAGGGCGGGGCGGTTCAGGGTGATGCAGGCCACGCCATCGGCGCGGCGCTCCACCAGCACGGTGTCGGCAAGGGTTTCGCTCATGGCCGCCTCACATGCGGAAGATGCCGAAGGGCGTGGGCTCCACCGGGGCGTTCAGCGCCGCCGACAGCCCCAGCCCCAACACCATGCGGGTGTCGGCGGGATCGATGATGCCGTCGTCCCACAGCCGGGCCGAGGCGTAATAGGGGTGGCCCTGGCTTTCGTACTGGGCGCGGATGGGGGCCTTGAAGGCCTCCTCCTCCTCGGGGCTCCAGCTTTTGCCCTGGGTTTCCAGGCCGTCGCGCCGCACCTGGGCCAGCACCCCCGCCGCCTGTTCGCCGCCCATCACCGAAATGCGGGCGTTGGGCCACATCCACAGGAAGCGCGGCGAATAGGCCCGCCCGCACATGCCGTAATTGCCGGCGCCGAAGCTGCCGCCGATGACCACGGTGAATTTGGGCACGCGGGCGCAGGCCACCGCCGTCACCATCTTGGCGCCATCCTTGGCGATGCCGCCGGCTTCGTATTTGCGCCCCACCATGAAGCCGGTGATGTTCTGCAAAAACACCAGGGGAATGCCGCGCTGGGCGCAGAGTTCGACAAAATGCGCCCCTTTGAGGGCCGATTCCGAGAACAGGATGCCGTTGTTGGCGACGATCCCCACCGGATAGCCGAAAATATGGGCGAAACCGCACACCAGGGTGGCGCCGTAGAGCTGCTTGAACTCGTCGAACGCGCTGCCGTCCACCAGGCGGGCGATCACTTCCCGCACATCGAAGGGCTTGCGGGAATCGGTGGGGATGATGCCGTGCAGATCCTCGGCGGGATACAAGGGCTCCACCGGGCGGCGCAGTTCCACGCCGGGGCGCTTGGGCCGGTTCAGCCCCGCCACCACCCGGCGGGCGATGGCCAGGGCATGGGCATCGTTCTGGGCGTAATGATCGGTGACGCCCGAAATGCGCGAATGCACATCGGCGCCGCCCAGATCCTCGGCGCTCACCACCTCGCCGGTGGCGGCCTTCACCAGCGGCGGCCCGCCCAGGAAGATGGTGCCCTGGTTGCGCACGATGATCGACTGATCGCTCATGGCCGGCACATAGGCGCCGCCCGCCGTGCAGCTGCCCATGACCACGGCGATCTGCGGAATGCCCTCGGCCGACATGGTGGCCTGATTGTAGAAGATGCGGCCGAAGTGATCGCGGTCGGGGAAGACCTCGTCCTGGTTGGGCAGGTTGGCGCCGCCGCTATCCACCAGATAAAGGCAGGGCAGACGGTTCTCGCGGGCGATTTCCTGGGCGCGCAGATGCTTCTTCACCGTCAGCGGATAGTAGGTGCCGCCCTTGACGGTGGCGTCGTTGGCGACGATGACGCATTCGCGCCCGGCCACCCGGCCGATGCCGGTCAGCAGGCCCGCCGCCGGAATGGCCTCGTCGTAGACGCCGTGGGCCGCCAGCTGCGACAGCTCCAGGAACGGCGTGCCGGGATCGAGCAGGCCGCGCACGCGGTCGCGCGGCAGCAGCTTGCCGCGGGCCAGATGCTTTTCGCGGGCGCGCTCGCCGCCGCCCAGCTTGATGGCGGCCACCTTGGCGCGAAGATCATCCACCAGCGCCGTCATGGCGGCTTCATTGGCCTGAAAGGCCGGGTCCTGGCGCGACAGGGAGGACTGCAGGATCATGGCGCATCCTTAAAATCAGCGAGAAAAAACGGAGGTTCCGGAAAAAACGGCGCCGATCACGCCGTTTCCTTGAACAGCTCCCGTCCGATCAGCATGCGGCGGATTTCGCTGGTGCCGGCGCCGATCTCGTAGAGCTTGGCGTCGCGCAGCAGGCGGCCGGTGGGGTTTTCGTTGATATAGCCGTTGCCGCCCAGCAGCTGGATGGCGTTGAGCGCCACCTGGGTGGCCCGCTCGGCGGCATAGAGGATCACCCCGGCGGCATCCTGACGGGTGGTGCGGCCGCGATCGCAGGCGCGGGCCACGGCATAGACATAGGCGCGCGAGGCGTTCATCTCGGTATACATGTCGGCCAGCTTGGCCTGCACCAGCTGAAATTCGCCGATGGGCTGATCGAACTGCCGGCGGTCGTGCACATAGGGCAGCACCACGTCGAGCGCCGCCTGCATGATGCCGAGCGGCGCGGCCGACAGCACCACGCGCTCGTAATCGAGGCCGCTCATCAGCACCTTGACGCCGCCGTTGAGCGGCCCCAGCACGTTCTCCCCGGGCACCTCGCAGTCCTCGAACACCAGTTCCGAGGTGGGCGAGCCGCGCATGCCCAGCTTGTCGAGCTTCTGGGCCGGGCGGAAACCCTTGAAGCCCTTTTCGACGAGAAAGGCGGTGATGCCCTTGGGCCCGGCGGCGGGATCGGTTTTGGCATAGACCACCAGGGTATCGGCGTAATGGCCGTTGGTGATCCACATCTTGCTGCCGTTGAGGATGTAGCGATCCCCCTTCTTCTCGGCCTTCAGGCGCATGGACACCACATCGGACCCGGCGCCCGGCTCGCTCATGGCCAGGGCGCCCACATGCTCGCCGCTCAGAAGCTTGGGCAAATACCGCGCCTTCTGTTCGGCCGAGCCCCAGCGGTGGATCTGATTGATGCACAGATTGGAGTGGGCGCCATAAGACAGCGCCACCGAGGCCGAGGCCCGGCTCAGTTCCTCCATGGCCACGCAATGGGCCAGATAGCCCATATTGGCGCCGCCATACTCCTCGGCCACGGTAATGCCGTGCAGCCCCAGCGCCCCCATCTCCGGCCACAGGTCGCGGGGAAATTCGTCGGTGCGGTCGATCTCGGCGGCGCGCGGCGCGATGCGCTCGGCGGCAAAGGCGCGCACGGAGTCGCGCAGCATGTCGATCTCTTCACCCAGACCGAAATCGAAAACGGCGGCATGGTTCAAGGTCATGAAAACCTCCCTGTTGCGGATCGCCCCTGCCGGATGCTTCCGGGGAGCGGTCTCGGGGACGTCGCCCCTTGTTATAAAAACGAGCATACGTTTTTTTAATTGCCGCGCAAGTGGGAAATGAGGCAAATTTTCACTGCGGGGAAATCCGCAAAATAGGCTATCACGGGGCCGCACCGTTCCGCCACACCGAGCGCGGGACCTCGGGGGGATTGCCTCCGGAACCGGCGCAGCCGGTGACTAGCGCATTGAGCGCGCCGGAGCGTTGCCGGAGCGACAGCGCAGGCATAAGTGAGGATAGCCAAGCTGGCGGCACGCTAGCGCCCGGCGCCTGAGGGACATATAAGGATGCAAACCGGCGCAGCCGGTGACTAGCCCGTTGAGGGCGCCGGAGCGTTGCCGGAGCGTTTACGCGGAGGCATAAGTGAGGATAGCCAAGCTGGCGGCACGCCAGCGCCCGGCGCCTGAGGGACATATAAGGATGCAAACCGGCGCAGCCGGTGACTAGCCCACCCTCGGTCGCCGGAGCGTTGCCGGAGCGTTTACGCGGAGGCATAAGTGAGGATAGCCAAGCTGGCGGCACGCCAGCGCCCGGCGCCTGAGGGGCGTATAAAAAACAGAGTGGGCGCATATGCGATCACCCGGGTTCCAAGACGGAAAGGAGTAAGCTGGCAATGGCGCGCACGGCGGGATCGCACGGCCCGAAAACCCTGGAAGCCATCAACCGGGCCGGCCTGCGCCTGATCTACGAACACGGCTTCGAGGCCATGAGCCTGCGCCAGCTGGCCGCCGAGGTGGGGATCCAGGTGGGCTCGCTCTACAATCATATCCGCACCAAGCAGGATCTGCTGTTCGGGCTGCTGCAAAGCCATATGGAAACCCTGCTGGCCGCCCTCGACCAGGCCCTGGCCGGGGAAAGCGGCCCCGAACGCCGCCTGGCCGCCTTCGCCGCCTTCCATGTGGACTATCATATCGTGCGCAAGGAGGAGGTGTTCATCTGCTATTCCGAGCTGCGCAGCCTGACGCCCGAGCAATATCCGGTGATCGTGGACCTGCGCCGCCACTACGAGCGCCGCCTGATCGATATTCTGGAGGACGGCGCCCGCGCCGGCTGCTTCGCCGTGGCCGATGCCGCCGTCACCGCCTACGGCATTCTGGCCCTGCTAACCGGGGTTTGCACCTGGTTCCGCCCCGGCGGCCGCATGAGCGCCGCCGACGTGGCGGCGCTTTATACCGATATGGCGCTGAAATCGGTAAAAATTTAAGCGCCCGCCTCTCGCCATTCCGCCGCCGCCGGGTTATGTAATACCGGCCAACCATTGAAGTGACTCGTTGGCCGGTATCCAGCGAGCATTGAGCGAGCGGCCAAGGCGGCGGATGCCGCCGCCCGGCGAGGGACGATACAACCGGTCAATTCATTGGCCGGTT
>JAJZGK010000079.1 GCA_021798485.1 Pseudomonadota bacterium | reverse complement strand
GCATGGCGGCGCACCGCCGCCGCCGCCGCATCCACCGCCGTCGGCAGACCCAGGGCCTCGCACAGGGCCGGGCCCAGCCGCCCAGCCGCTCCACCGTCCAGCCAGACCACACGGGCGCCGTCGGCCGCCAGCCGTGCCGTCACCAGGCGGGCCAGCAGGCTTTTTCCGCATCCTTTCGGCCCCACCAGGGCCACCAGGCCAAAGCGGCGGCGCAAGGCGAAATCAAGAGCGGCGGCGGCATTGGCCTGGGCGCGCAACGGACAGAGCGCGGCCGGGGAACCGGACGCGAACGGGGCGCGGGCCAACCGAAAATGAGCCAAATAGTTCACAGCCACCGCTCCAGCACACCGCCCCCCCTCTCCCTAAAGCCAGGACAGTGTTCCAGATGATCAGCGCATGAACAAGAGCCGATCGGCGCGCCGCCGGGGCAAATCCGGCAATTTTCCAGGGCTACCCCGCGCCGCCCCCCTCGCCGAAGCCGAATTTTCCGATCAGGCGGTAGGTATTGCGCTCGCTGATGCCTAAGATCCGCGCCACCTTGCCGCGATGGCCGCCATACTTCGCCAGCAGATAGCGCAGATAGTCGCGCTTGATGGCCTCCAGGCTGGGTTCGGCCTGGAAAATGACCGGCGTGGCGGCCAAACGCTGATGCAACTGCTGGTTTTCCCGCCGCAAGGCGGCCAGTTCCAGGGTCCGCGCCACCGCCAGGGCCAGTTCATCGAAATCCACCGGCTGACGCAGCACCGCCGCCGCCCCTTGCAACGGAGCGGCGGTGGCGGATTGGCTCAACACGATCAGCGGGCATGTTCCGGCCAGCGCCGCGCCCAGGGCGGCCGCCTCGGCCAGACCGGCATCCAGCACCGCCAGATCGACGGGCGAAACGGCCCCGGCGGCCTGATCCGCCACCGCGCCATAGCCTTGCCCCCGCAGCCATTCCAGCAGACGGCGGCGCAGCTCTCCATCTCCGACCATCACCCGAATTCTAGGCGTCACGGTTCGCTCCCAGCAAAGACCGCGCCCGCCCCCCGGCGGAACGCGGCATGGCCGTTACAGGGGCCGGCACGACGCGGAAATATCGCGCAAACCGGGCAAACCCCATATTAAAAGCATATGTTTTCATCGAAAACATATTGCAAGCGCACAGAACATAAATTTATGGGTGATTGTTTTAAACAATACAATCAAAAGATGCCCAGCCACCGCCCCTCAAGTTGGGCCCGGCATTTGCGTGAATTTCAGAATCGGCACACCTGCCCGGCATTGAACCGGCAAATCGATTCCTGTAGGAATGGTAAAACGTGGGGGTTGGGAATTCGGATATCCGGTTCCGAAGGGAAGGGGAAACGTCTTAGCATGCATATCATCCTGCGCGCCGGGATGCGGCCGGCCCTCTTGGCCGCCGCCGCCCTGTTTCTGGCTGGGCCGGCCAGCGCCACCTCGCTCGAGTCGGAAATCAACGGCCTGCTGGACAGCCACCCGCTGATCCAGGCCGCCAAGCACGGGGTGCAATCGGCCGAGCAGGGCGTGGGCGCCGCCCGCTCCGGCTACCTGCCGGTGGTGCGGGCGCAGTCGGACGTGGGGCCCAATTTCACCAGCTCCACCATGCGCGAGGGCATGTACGGCAAATCCTTCATGCGCAATGGCGAATACGGCGCCATGACCGTAACCCAGCACCTTTACGACGGCAACGCCACCAACGCCTCGGTCGATACCGCCCTCAGCGCCAAAGAGTCCTCGGAGGCCTCGCTGCGCATGACCCGGCAGAACACCATTCTGGAAGGGGTGCGGGCCTATCTCGACATCAGCCGCCAGCTGACACTGGTGCGCCTGGCCCGCGAGAATGAGCATCGCCTGCAAACCCAGCTGCATCTGGAAAACGAACGGGTGCAGCGCGGCTCGGGCATGGCGGTGGACGTTTTGTCGGCCAAGCAACGCCTGCAGGTGGCCATGGAGCGGCGCATCGCCTTCGAAGGGGCGCTGCAGCAGGCCCTGGCCCGCTATCAGCAGGTGTTCGGCCATCCGCCCGAGGTCAGCCAGGCGGCACGGCCGCCGCTGCCGCCGGTGGACCTGATCCCCGCCACCCTGGACGACGCCATCACCGCCGCCCAGTCCGACAATCCGGCCCTGCAGGTGGCCCAGAAGAACGTGGAGGTGTCGCAGCACCATATCGAGACCGCCCGCTCGGGCTACATGCCCACCCTCGATCTGGTGGGGCGCAGCGATTACGGCAGCTATGCCAACGGCGTGGCCGGCATGCAGCGCGACTGGGCGGTGCTGCTGGAACTGAACTGGGAGCTGTTTTCCGGCTTCAAGACCGAGGCCCAGGTGGCCGAGGCCTCTTATGACTACGGCGCCAGCAAGGACAACGCCAACGAAACCGGCCGTAAGGTCTCCGAGGCGGTGCGCATGGCCTGGTCGCAGCTGGCCACGGCGCGCGAACGCTTGGGCCTGCTGGAAAACGCCGTCAACCTGGCGCACGAGGTGTTCGACGCCCGCAAGAAGATGCACGAGGCCGGCAAGGAAACCATGATCAACGTGCTGGATGCCGAGAGCAACATCACCAACGCCGACATCACCTACGCCAATGCCGATTTCGATCTGCGCATGGCGGCCTATCAGCTGGTGCACGACATGGGGCGGCTGGAGGTGGCCAATCTCGACCGCCGGCCGCCGCTCAACTCTCCGGCGCCGCTGGCGCGGTAATCCAAGAACAAGGCCGGTCTTTCAGAGACCGGCCTTCTTCTTCGCCTCATACCAACCGGCCAATGAATTGACCGGTTGTAGCGTCCCTCGCCGGGCGGCGGCATCCGCCGCCTTGGCCGCTCGCTCAATGCTCGCTGGAAACCGGCCAACCTGTCACGTCAACGGGTGGCCGGGATCAGGCCTTGCCGGACTCGGCCTCGGCTTCGGCCAGGGCATGGGCCAGCAGGGTTTCGACGGCCGCGCGCGGCAGATCGCGGGTGATGAAGACGATGCGGGTGCGGTGGTCGTCATCCGGCCATTCGGGCAGCGGCACCACCGGGTGGAACATATGCTGCACCCCGTGGATCACCAGCGGCTGGGCATTGCCCCGGGCATTGACGATGCCCTTGACCCGCAGCAGAGTCTCGCCCCGGGTGGAAATCAGGAATTCCAGGGCCAGGGCCAATCCCTCCCAGGCCACCGGTTCATCGTAGGTCAGCACGAACGAGGCCACGCCGTCCTCATGGCGGTGATGATCGTGATGATGATGGTGGTGATGGTGATCATGGCCGCACTCGGGGCCGCAGGCGTGCGCGGCCTCGTCGCGGGCGGCATAGGCCTCCTCATTCAGCCAGCGCTCCACATCGGGAGTTTTGCTTTTGCCGGTGAACAGGCCGCAATCGAGCACCTCGGAGGGCGGCACCCGCCCCGCCGCCACCGGCACCAGCAGGGCGCCGGGGTTCAGCTCCACCAGCCGGGCCCGCAGCGCCTCGGCCTTGGCCGGATCGGCCAGATCCAGCTTGGTCAGCAGCAGGCGGTCGGCCATGGCGGCCTGTTTCACCGATTCCTTGTTGCGGTCCAGGGTGGCAAGGCCGTTCACCGCATCCACCGTGCACACCAGGCCGTCCAGGCGGTAACGGGCCGCCAGCAGCGGATCGGTCATCAGGGTATGCACGATGGGGGCGGGATCGGCCAGACCGGTGGTTTCGATGACCACGCGGGTGAAATCGGGAATCTCGCCCTTCACCTTTTTCAAAAACAGATCGCGCAGGGCATCCACCAGATCACCGCGCACCGTACAGCACAGACAGCCGGACTCCAGCAGCACCACATCCTCGGCCACCTGGCGCACCAAAAGATGATCGATGGCCACCTCGCCATATTCGTTGATGAGCACGGCGGCATCCTTCAGCTCCGCCTGCGCCAGCAGATGGTTCAGCACCGTGGTTTTGCCGCTGCCGAGAAAACCGGTGAGAATGGTGACGGGAAGGGTGGCGGCGGCCTCGGCCTCCAGATCGCGGTTCATTTGCCGTAAAGCTCCTTGGGAGAAATCAGCACGCCCTGCACCTCGGTCAAACCTTCGGTGCGGGCGGCGGTGTAAAAGCAGCTGCGCCGCCCGGTATGGCAGGCCACCCCGGCCTGATCCACCTTCAGCAGCACGGTATCGCCGTCGCAGTCGATCAGGAACTCCACCAGCCGCTGCTGCTGGCCCGAGGTTTCCCCCTTGCGCCACAGGGCGCGGCGCGAGCGCGAATAATAGCAGACCCGGCCGGTGGCCAGGGTTTCGGCCACCGCCTCGCGGTTCATCCAGGCCATCATCAGCACTTCGCCGCTATCGTGCTGCTGGGCGATGGCGGGCACCAGGCCATCGGCGTTGAAGGACAGGGCGGCCAGGGCGGGCGCGGGATCGATCACGGCGGGAAGGCTCCTTGCGGTTTTTTTGGGGGGGAGAAACGTCCTTCGGAACGGCGGACTGTTATAGTATGATAGTTTGGATGGTCCTCCGTCGCCCTTTTGTCAAGCCGGACCCGATGATGCCCGATACCGATCGTCCGCCCCCGCGGCCACCCGCCCGTCGCCTTGCCGCGGAGGCGGTTGCCATTGCCTATCTTGGCGCCGTGGCGGCCACGGCGGATGTCACCGGCATTTCCTATCTCCTCTTTCCGGAACTGGCCGCGCTGGCCCACGATGTGCTGACCCGCCCGCGCGGCACCTGGGCCAGGGCTCCGGCCCTGGTCGCGGCCACCCCGGTTCTGACGGCGATTCTCGGCACTTTTATCGCACGGCACATGGCTTATGGCCTTCCCGCGATCCTGCTCACGGTGGCCGGCGCCATTCTGGTCATCCGCCTGCTGCGCTCTCCCGTCGCCCCGGCCATTTCCGCCGGGCTCCTGCCGTTGTCTCTCGGCGTCACCAGTTGGCTTTATCCGCCCTCGATCCTGGCCGGAACCGGGATTCTGGCCGGGCTGTCCCTGCTGGGCAGGCGCTTTGCGCCCGCTCCGCCCGAACCGCTTTCCGCCGCCGACCTGCGTGATGATATTGTTGAATTGCCCCCCACCGGCCTGTCCTGGCTGCCCGCCTTTCTGATTTTTCTGATCGCCGATGCGTCTCTGGCCGTCGCCACAGGCTGGCGCTTCCTGCTTTATCCGCCGCTGGTGGTCATCGCCTTCGAAATGTTCGCCCATCCGGCGGCGTGCCCCTGGGCGCCCAGGCCGCTGGCGCTGGCGGCGGCCTGCACGCTCAGCGCCGGACTGGGAACCCTCTTCGTCTTGCTGCTGGGGGCAACGCCCGCAGCCGTCATGCTCAGCATGACCGGCGGCGTGTTGCTCTTGCGGCTGTTCCGCCTGCATGTGCCGCCGGCTCTGGCCGTAGGGCTTTTGCCGTTCGTCCTCCCCCAGGTCGACGGCCGCTTTCCACTGGCCGTCGGAGGCGGCACCCTGTTGCTGGCCGGATTGTTTCTGCTGTGGCGCCGGGCCCGGGCGGAATCAACGCCCCGGGCATGAAACCCGCCGCCGGGCGCGAACGAAGATAACAGGCGTAAAGACAGAGGAGAAAACGATGATGGATCAGACGATGCCCCTGGACGATGCCTGCATCGCCGCCCTGGGAACCGCCGCCGCTCAGGCATCGGAAATTCTCGGGAACGCCGAAAAAGTGAATGAGGCATCGCATCAACGCGCCGCCGCCGCCCACGATCTGACCCGACGCATCGATCATTTAGCCCGCGACGCCCAAACCAGCATCAGCGGATCGGCCAACCACATGCAGATCGCCCGCACACTGTACCAGCAGATCGAAGCGGTGCGCGGATCTCTCCATCCATAACGTCTTGGCGTCGGAAATTTTCCGTACGCTCCTTAGTAACCTTTTCGCGCTCCTCGTGGAATTCAGGATCAAGGCGGGTCTGGCCCGCCCTTCAACCACCATCACGCAGGAGATACGCGGATGTTCGCCAAGAAGATCACTCGGCTTCCCCCCCTGGCGCTCGCCGGCATCATCGCCACGGCGGCGGCCGTCAGCGGCGGCATGCCCGCCCACGCCGCCGATGGCGGCAAAATGAGCATGGAAAAATGCTATGGCGTGGCCAAGGCCGGCAAGAATGATTGCGCCTCCGGCGCGCATTCCTGTGCCGGACAGGCGGTAAAGGATTTCGATCCCGCGTCTTTCGTCGCCGTTCCCAAGGGGTTATGCGCCAAGCTGGCGGGCGGCAGCCTGACGCCGAAGGCTCTCTGATCCACAAGGCACGGCGAGGCGACCGGACATGACGCAAAGACCAGACACAACGCCATGCCGGCCGCCCCTGCCGGTGCCGCCCATCGCCGGGGTGGGCTTGCGCTACCGGCATCACGAGGATGTCCTGGAAAACGGCATTAAAGCCGCATGGTGGGAGGTGCACCCGGAAAATTACATGGCGGGCGCCCCCCTGGAGTGGCTGGAACGCATCCGCCGTGACAGGCCGGTCAGCCTGCATGCCACCGGCCTGTCGCTGGGCAGCGCCGAAGGTGTGGAGGCCGGGCATCTGGAGCGGTTGGCTGAACTTTGCCACCGCATCGATCCCGGCCTGGTCTCCGATCATCTGAGTTGGAGCACCACCGGCAAGACCTATTTGGCCGACCTTATTCCTCTGCCCATGACCGAGGAATGCCTGGACATCGTTTGCCGCAACGTCGATCAGGTGCAAAACCGGCTGAAACGGACCATTCTGGTTGAAAATCCATCGGCGTATCTTCGGTTTCAGGAGTCGCCCATCCCGGAGCCCCTGTTCCTGGACAGCCTGGCCCGGCGCACCGGCTGCGGCCTTCTGCTCGATATCAACAACATTTTCGTCAGCGGCCGCAACCTTGGCTTCGATCCCGTCGCCTATCTCGAGTCCATTCATCCCGCCCAGGTCAAGGAATTCCACCTGGCCGGCCATGCCGTCCGCGAAATCGGCGGGCATATCCTGCGGATCGACGACCACGGCTCCCCCGTTGACGCCGAAGTCTGGCCCCTGTTCGCCCAGGCCGTCGCCAGGATCGGACGGCGCCCGACGCTGATCGAGTGGGATACCGATATCCCTCCCCTGGGCATTCTTCTGCAGGAAGCCGAAAAGGCCGACCTTATACTCCAACAGTCGGACGAGGTGCGATATGGCGACAGTCGCTGATCTTCAGACCGCCTTCCGCCGCGCCATCCTCGACAACCAGCCGGACCGGCTGGCCGCTCTGATCGCGCCCGGCGGACTGCCGGTCATGGCCCGTATCGCCGTTTACCGCAACAACAGCCTGGGTGCGCTCACATCGGCCCTGCGGCTCGCATATCCGGCGGTTCTCGCCCTGGTGGGCGAGGCATTCTTCGATGGCGCCGCGGTGGGGTTCGCCCAGGCCGCTCCGCCCGCCAGCGCCTGTCTCACCCTGTGGGGCGGCGATTTTTCCAGCTACCTCGCCCGGCATCCGGGCTGCCGCGACATGCCCTGGCTGGCCGATGTGGCGGCCCTGGAATGGGCCGTTTCCGAAGCCCTGCACACCTCCGAGGCGAAAGCCCCTCCCCCCTGCCTGACGCCAACCCTGTCCTGCCTGCGTCTGAGGAGCCCCGCCGACAGCATCCGTGCCGCCGCCCTGGCCGGAGGCGACGGTCTGGACCGGATCGACCTGAACGCGGGACCCATTCATCTGGCCGTAACGCGCCGGAACGGCGGCATCCTCATCCGCCGCCTCACCGCTCAGGCCTGGTCCCTGCTCGATCAACTGGCGGCGGGGCGGTCTCTGCGCCAGGCCACAGCCGGATATGCCGGAGACCTGGCCGCCGCACTGCTGGCCGATTTTATTTCCTATGGATATATCATCGGCGGCGCCCCGCCGCCCGATGGCTGGGAGAAAACGCCATGAAGACTTTGCTTCGCCTTCCCGTCGCGCTGACCGCCCTCTTCCAGCGCCTTCCCCACGCCGTGATCGCCCTGGCGGCCCGTATGGCATTGGCCAACGTGTTCTGGCAATCGGGCCAGGCCAAACTTGGCAACTGGGACGGCACCTTGTTCCTCTTCAGCGACAGCTACAAGGTTCCCCTGCTCCCCCCCGACCTGGCGGCTTATATGTCGGTCAGCCTGGAACTCTCCATGCCCATTCTGCTGATTCTGGGACTGGGAACCCGTTTCGCCGCTCTGGCGCTCCTGGGCATGACGGCGGTCATCCAGATCTTCGTGATGCCGAACGCATGGCCGATTCACATTCAATGGCTGGCCATGATGCTGGTTTTGATCGGCCAGGGCGGCGGCACCCTGTCCGTCGACGCCGTTCTGTCCGCCCTTCTGAAACGCCGGTCACGGGCCTTGGCGCAAAGCAAAACATAAAACGGCTTGAACCAAGATAAAAAACAAAGCCCATTGATTTGACAAAACAAAAAGCGGCGAAATCATACAGCACGCTTTCCTCTTGGCATTTCCCCGCAGCGGAATTACCGTTCATCGCAGTCTGGATCATGTAAGAGGCTTGCGGTATGGGCTTTCAGAAGGAAAAACAAAATCCTGCAGCCGTCAACGCTTTGGCTAAACCGTCCGCCGGCCCCCGCCCCAGGCCGTTGTCCCGTCCCCGCATTCCGGTAAGGGCTTTGGCACAACAATGAGCACGGAAAACGACAACGCCGCCTGGGGCGCGCTGATGGCGGCAGCGCAATCGGGCGATCAGGCCAGCTATGCCCGCCTGCTGCGCGACATCACCCCGCTGCTGCGGCGTGTCGGCCGCCGCAAATGGCCGATGGCGGCCGACGCCGATCTGGAGGACATCGTACAGGATGTTCTGTTGTCCCTGCATTCGGTGCGCCAGACTTACGATCCGGCGCGGCCCTTCCTGCCCTGGCTGCTCACCATACTGCATCACCGCCTGGTGGACGGCATCCGGCGCCGCACCCGGCAAAACGCCCATGAAACCGCCGTGGACCGCTTCGAGGAAACCTTTTCCGAAATCGCGGCGAATATACCGGAAGAACCGATCGGCGGCCACGATGCGCTGCATAAGGCCATCGCCAGCCTACCCGGCGGCCAACGCCGCGCTGTTGAATTGCTGAAACTGAAGGAACTGTCGCTCAAAGAGGCCGCGCTCCAGACAGGCATGAGTGTCAGCGCTTTGAAAGTGGCAACGCACCGGGCCTTAAAGGCCCTGCGTGTCGCCCTGACTGGAAAGGTTTAATCATGGAAACCGACCGCCTGATCGACGCCCTGGTGGCCGAAACGGCTCCGGTCCGCCGCTTGCCGCCGCCCCGGCGGCGCCTGCTGTCGTGGCTTGCCGTCAGTCTGCCGGCCTTGGCCATGCTGGTGGCGGTGATGGGGCTACGGCATGACTTGGCTCTCCGGCTGGCCGAACCACGGTTTCTGACGCAGGAAACCGCAGCGCTGGCCACGGCGCTGACCGCCGCGCTGGCCGCTCTTTATGCCGGAATTCCGGGAACGCCGCGCTGGCGGCTGACCCTGCCACTGCTGCCCTTCGCCGTCTGGACATTAAGCCTCGGCCAGCAATGCTGGCATGAATGGCTGGCCTTCGGCTTGTCGGGCATGAGCTTTCATCCCGATGCCGAATGCATCCCCGGCATTGCCATGGCCGGCCTGGCGCCAGCCCTGGCAATGCTGGCAATGATCCGCCGTGGCGCCCCGTTCCAGCCCCGACTGACCGTTGGCCTGGCAACCCTGGCCGCCGCGGCGCTGGGGGATGCCGCCCTGCGTCTGTTTCATCCCATCGACGCCGGACTGATGGTGCTGGTCTGGCAATTCGGCACCGTGCTGCTGCTGGCGCTGCTGGCCGCTCTTGCCGGACGGCAACTGCTGCCATTGCGGAAAAATCTGTAACCTTTTCGCCGCCGCACCGAATTCCTGAGGAACCATCGCTCACGGAGCGATCCTAAAGCCCTGTTCCCAAGGAGAACAATTATGGCCATGATGTGCAAACTCGGCAGCAAGTGCTGCGCCACCAAAGGCATGTGCATCCACGAGAAGATGATGCTGCTGATGATCGTCGTCGCCGTGCCGCTGGCCGGGCATTTCCTGCTTGGCTGGTTCTGACCACAGCCGGCGGTGGAGCCCCCTCCAGTGTGGAGATCTTTAAGTCCCGGCGACCGGTCTTGTATCCCGATCGATTGCGAAAGTCGTAAACCGCCGGTTCCAGAACCGGCGGCGCTCAGGCTCGGGACACGCGGCCGGACGCCGGTTTTCGGCCGCGTCTGGCTCCGCCGCCTGATGCCTGTTCTCCTGATGAGCCTCGCCCTTCAGGCCCAGGCGCAGCCGTTGCCGCCCGGCTACTGGCAGCGGCCGCTGGCCCCGCAAGGCGAGGCTCCGGTCCGCTGGTCCCGTATTGAAAGCTCGCTCCGGCCACAAGACTGCGGCCTTTGCCACCCCGACAAGCTGGCGGATTGGCGGACCTCGCCGCATGCGAAGGCGTTTTCCCCCGGATTGGTGGGGCAGCTGCTGACCTACAACGCCGAAGACACCCGCTCCTGCATGGCCTGCCATGCTCCCCTGGCCGAACAGACACAAGCCTTCGAGACGGCACGGCGGCAAGGAAACGCCGCCCTGCCCTCGGCGCAGGGCCTGGCTGCGGCGGGAAATTCCTGCGGTGGATGCCATCTGCGCCAGTATCGCCATTATGGGCCGCCCGACCGCCGGAGCAACGCCGTCGGCCCCACTCCATCCACAGATCCGCATGGCGGCGCCATCAGAACAAAAGCCTTCGAATCCTCGGATTTTTGCGGCGCTTGCCACCAGTTCCCGCAAAATCTGGCGATCAACGGCAAACCACTGGAAAACACCCTGGCCGAATGGCGGGCCAGCCCCGCCGCCCGCTCCGGGAAAACCTGTCAATCCTGCCACATGCCGGAGCGACGGCATCTCTGGCGGGGCATCCATGATGCCGCCATGGTCCGTTCCGGAGTGCAGGCCCGCTTTTCCGCTCAACCCGGTCAGGCCGTCTTCCGGCTGATCAATAGTGGCGTGGGGCACGCCTTCCCCACCTACGTTACGCCCAAGGCCGTTCTTACAGGCGTTGCCCTCGACATCTCCGGCCACGTGATCGCCGGCAGCGAAAAACACATCGTCATCCAGCGGCAGGTGGCGTTCACAGGCGATGTCTGGCACGAGATTTCGGATAGCCGCCTGTTGCCGGATCAATCGGCAACCCTCTCGGTTCCCTGGCCGCCAAGCGGCCGGGTCCGGTTCTGGCTGGAGATCGATCCCGACGACTTCTATCACCGGGAAACCTATCCATCTCTGCGGCGCGATCTGCCTGAAAACAGCGCCGCCGCCCGGCTGATCGCCGCCGCCGATGCCCGCGCCACCGCCAGCCCTTATCGTCTGTTCGAAACGGAGCTGCGTCGCCCCTGAACCGGCGGCGGTCTTTTTTCACGCCCTCCAGGTAACCTTTTCCGCGCTCCAACGGAACTTCTCAATATCCGGGCGGCCCGACTGGCCGACCGGCAGTTCATCCGACAGGGAGAGTTAAGAATGAGCAAGTTGATCCGCGCCGCCGCCATCACCACCGTGATGACCATCTCCACCGTCCTGGTGTCGGGCACCGCTTTCGCCCAGGCGGCCAACCCCTGCGCCAAGGCCGCCAATCCTTGCGCCAAGGCGGCCAACCCCTGTGCCAAAGCCGCCAACCCCTGCGCCAAGCAGTAAAGCTGCCTTGGGGCCATGCCCCGGAACGGTCATGGCCCCTTTCCTCATCGTGTTTTCCCCCCATTGAGGAACATCCTCATGAAAAAATCCTTCTTCTCACCTCGATCCTGCTGGCGGCGCCGCTGACGGCGTTCGCCGCCCAGCCGTTCACGGCAAGCGCCTTCGCCACCGCGCAAAGCGCCTTCGCCACCGCGCAAAGCGCCGGAAAATCCATTCTGGTGAACGTCAGCGCTCCCTGGTGCCCCACCTGCGCCAAGCAAACTCCGATCATCGCCACCCTCGAACGGAAGCCTCCCGATCTGGTTGTGTTCAAGCGGGACTTCGATCATGCCAAGGATGCTCTGGCCCGCTCCACCGGCGCCACCGATGCCGCCGCCGACGCCGCCGCTCCGCTTTCGGCGAGCTCAAGCGCCGCTCGGGCTTAAGGATGTGGAGCGATTATATCGTCCCACATCCTTAGTGACGCAGTAATACCAACCGGCCAATGAATTGACCGGTTGTAGCGTCCCTCGCCGGGCGGCGGCATCCGCCGCCTTGGCCGCTCGCTCAAGGCTCGCTGGATACCGGCCAACGAGTC
>JAJZGK010000319.1 GCA_021798485.1 Pseudomonadota bacterium | reverse complement strand
GAACGGGGCCGCCTCGGCCGTTGACCCGTGCTATCCCTCCGTGGCCTGCAAGTGCAGGTGGGCGCCATGTACCGGAACCACGGTTCCGGCAGGGACAGCTCCCAGGAGATCAACATTGGCCCCGGGGATTTAAGCAGCCTGACGCACCGCGCAGCCACCGTTCCTTGAAATGGAAGTTAGGCCTTCTCCAGCCGTTCCGCAATGGCTTCGATTTTGCGGGCCAGCGATTCGATGCCGCTGGCCAGCAGGCCGTCGGCCTCGCCCTGCTCGGGCGATGGCCCGGCGGCGGGGGGCCGGGCCGCCGCCAAAGCCTCTTCCTGGCGGCTCACCGCCCCTTTGAGATCGATCATCTCGTCGGCCATGGACAGGGCCACCATCACCAGCAGGCGGGCATCGCCCACCTGGCCGACATGGCGCAAAAGCTCGGCGGCGCGCTCGTCCACCGCCGCGGCCAGGCTTTGCAGATAGGACTCCTGGCCCTCGTCGCAATTAAGCTCGTAGGTGCGGCCGACGATGGTCACGGCAACGGTGGAGGCCAAAGGCTTAGTCCTCTTCTTCCAGCAGGGAGCGCAGGCGTCCGATGGTGGCGTCCAGGCGTTCCTCCACCGCGCGCGAGGTTTCGTCCAGCCGGGCGTAATCGGCCTTCATGGCCTGCAGCTGCTGGGCCAGGAACAGATCGCCATGATGGCCGCGCGCCACCACGCCCTCCAGCCGGGCCAGGGCGCGTTCCAGCGATTGCAGGGCCACGCGGGAACGCGGCAATTGGGATTCGAGCGGGTCCAAGGGAAATCTCCTCCAGCCGCCCGAGTTTAAGACCCCGGTCCGGCAACGTCAATCGCCCGCCGGCTCGGACGTGCCGCAAGTCTTTCCTGGAAACCGGGCCGCATCCGTATTAAACAGAAGTCTCATCTCCCCGATCGCGATGGATGGATTCCCTTGAAAGCCGCTGTCATCGTCTTCCCCGGCTCCAACTGCGACCGCGATGTCGCCGTTGCGTTGCAAGCCAGCATGGGCAAGGCGCCCCTCATGGTGTGGCACCGCGACACCGCCCTTCCCGCCGTTGATCTGATCGTCGTTCCCGGCGGCTTTTCCTATGGCGACTATCTGCGCTGCGGCGCCATGGCCGCGCACTCGCCCATCCTGCGCGAGGTCAAGGCCCGCGCCGAGGCCGGCACCCCGGTTCTGGGCATCTGCAACGGCTTTCAGATCATCACCGAGGCCGGGCTGCTGCCCGGCGTGCTGATGCGCAACGCCCAGCTGAAGTTCATCTGCAAGGACGTGTTCCTGAAGGTGGAGCGTACCGACAGCCCCTTCACCGGCGCCTATGCGCCGGGCGGCGTGGCCCGCATGCCCATCGCCCATGCCGAAGGCAATTATTTCGCCGATGCCGCCACCCTGGACCGCCTGGAGGGCGAGGGCCTGGTGGCCTTCCGCTATGCCGACGCCAAGGGGGCCGTTTCGGCGGCGGCCAATCCCAACGGCTCGGCCCGCAATATCGCCGGCATCTTCAGCGAAAACCGCCGCGTTCTGGGCCTGATGCCGCACCCCGAGCGCCTGGCCGAGGACCTGCTGGGCGGCAGCGACGGCAAACTGATGTTCGACGGTCTGGTGGAGGCATTGTCGTGAGCACCAAGGAAAACGCCATCACCCCCGATGTGATCAAGTCGCACGGCCTGACCGCCGAGGAATACAAGCTGGTGCTGGAAATCATGGGCCGCGAGCCCAATATCACCGAGCTCGGCATTTTCTCGGTGATGTGGTCCGAGCACTGCTCGTACAAATCCTCGAAGAAGTGGCTGAAGACCCTGCCCACCACGGCGCCCTGGGTTATCTGCGGCCCCGGCGAGAATGCCGGCGTCATCGATATCGGCGACGGCCAGGCCGCCATCTTCAAGATGGAAAGCCACAACCACCCCAGCTTCATCGAGCCCTACCAGGGCGCGGCCACCGGCGTCGGCGGCATCCTGCGCGATGTCTTCACCATGGGCGCCCGCCCCGTCGCCAACATGAACGCCCTGCGCTTCGGCGATCCCGCCCACCCCAAGACCCGGCATCTGGTCAACGGCGTGGTGGCCGGCATCGGCGGCTACGGCAACTGCATCGGCGTGCCCACCGTGGGCGGCGAAACCAATTTCCACGCCAGCTACAACGGCAACATTCTGGTCAACGCCATGACCGTGGGCCTGGCCCAGACCGACCGCATCTTCTATTCGGCCGCCGCCGGTGTGGGCAATCCGGTGGTTTATGTCGGCTCGAAGACCGGGCGCGACGGCATCCACGGCGCCACCATGGCCTCGGCGGAGTTTTCCGAGGATTCCGAGGAAAAGCGCCCCACCGTGCAGGTGGGCGACCCCTTCACCGAAAAGCTGCTGGTGGAAGCCTGCCTGGAGCTGATGGGCACCGACGCCATCGTCGCCATCCAGGACATGGGCGCCGCCGGCCTCACCTCGTCGTCGTTCGAAATGGCTTCGAAGGGCGGGCTGGGCATCGAGATGGATCTCGACGCCGTGCCCATGCGCGAAGAGGGCATGACCGCCTACGAGATCATGCTGTCGGAATCCCAGGAACGCATGCTGATGGTCTTGAAGCCCGGCCGCGAGGATCTGGCCCGCAGCGTGTTCGAGAAGTGGGAGCTGGATTTCGCCATCGTCGGCGTGCTGACCGACACCGGCCGCATGGTGCTGAAGCGCCACGGCGCCGTGGTGGCCGATCTGCCCATCGATCCCCTGGCCCAGGCCAGCCCGGAATACGACCGTCCCTGGGTGCCGGGCGTCA
>JAJZGK010000318.1 GCA_021798485.1 Pseudomonadota bacterium | reverse complement strand
AGCATCCCCCTCGGACAACGGCGCCCCCTCTGGCAGTCTGTGATGTTTGGCGACTACCAGTGTGTCAGAAGGTGCCGTTGTCCGCCCGTCTCCCCGCTAATCCGCGATGAACCAAAAAAACCCCCGTTCCAAAACCGGAACGGGGGCAAAGGCTGGGAAGAAAGCAAGGATGGAAATTCATCCTGCTGCTTTCCCGTCCGGATGAAAACCGGACGGGAAACCGGGAAGCTCAGTGTCCGCCGCCATCCAGATAGGCGGCGCGCACCTCGGGGCTGGCCAAAAGTTCGGCGCCGGTGCCGGAAAGCACGATGCGGCCGTGCTGCAAAACATAGGCGCGGTCGGCCACCTTGAGGGCGTGGTTGGCGTTCTGCTCCACCAGAAGCACGGTCATGCCGAAGTCCCGCTTCAGCTCGCGGATGATCTGGAAGATCTTCTTGATGTAAAGCGGGGCCAGCCCCAGCGAGGGTTCGTCCAGCATCAGAAGCTTCGGGCGGCTCATCAGGGCGCGGGCGATGGCCAGCATCTGCTGCTCGCCGCCCGACAGGGTGCCGGCGCGCTGGTCGCGGCGGTCGGCCAGGATGGGGAACAGCGCTTCCATGCGGGCCAGATCGGCCTGGAAATTGGTGGGATCGGCCTTGGCCGTGCCCATCTGCAGGTTTTCCAGCACGGTCATGCGCGGATAGATGCGCCGCCCTTCCGGCACCAGGGCGATGCCCCGGTGCGAGATCTGGTGGGTGGGCAGGGCGGTGATATCCTCGCCCTCGAAAAGGATGCGGCCCGACGAGGCGCGCGGCACCCCGAAGATCGACATCATCAGGGTGGATTTACCGGCGCCGTTGGCGCCGATCAGGGTCACGATCTCGCCGCCCTGCACCGAAAGGTCCACGCCGCACAGGGCGTGAACATGGCCGTAATGGGCGTTAAGCCCGGAGAGTTGCAGCATCATGGGGTCAGACTCCGGCGGCGGCCATGTCGTCCTCCAGGTCGTCCTCGCCCAGATAGGCCTTGACGACATGGGGATTGACGCGAATGTCGGCGGGCGCGCCCTCGGCGATCTTGCGGCCGTAGTTCAGCACGCAGATATGGTCCGAGACGTTCATCACCACGCTCATGTCATGTTCGATCAGCAGAATGGACACAGCCTCCTCGCGGCAGAGATAGAGCAGAAGCTCGTTCAGTTCGGCCGATTCCTTGGGGTTGAGCCCGGCCGCCGGCTCGTCGAGGCACAGCAGGATGGGGTTCACGCACAAGGCGCGGGCGATCTCCACCCGGCGCTGGGTGCCGTAGGGCAGGGCTCCGGCCGGATGGTTGACGAACTCCATCAGCTTCAGGCGGGTCAGCCAGGAGAGGGCCCGCTCCAGGGCCTGATCGGCGGCCTTGCGGTAGGAGGGCAGGCGCAGCAGTCCGGCCAGCGAAAAGGCCGAGGCCTTCTGCAGCACGTTGTGCTGGGCCACCACCAGATTTTCCAGCACCGTCATGTTGGCGAACAGGCGGATGTTCTGGAAGGTGCGCACCACCTGGGCCACGCGGGCTACCTTGTGGCTGGGCAGATCGGCCAGCCGCACCGGGCCGCGGACCGGATGATGCATCACCACGCTGCCCGAGGTGGGCTTGTAAAAGCCGGTCAGGCAGTTGAAGAAGGTGGTCTTGCCGGCGCCGTTGGGGCCGATGATGCCGGTAATGGCCCGCTGCGGAACCTCCAGCGACAGATCGTCGATGGCGGTCAGGCCGCCGAAGCGCATGGTAAGGTTCTGCACCGAAAGCAGGGACTGACGGGTCATGCCTGGTCTCCCTTGGGGCCGGTGTAAAGCAGGGTGGGGGCGCGGTGGGCCAGAATGCCGCCCGGACGCCAGACCATGATCAGCACCATGGCGGCGCCGAACAGCAGCATGCGGTACTGGGCGAAATCGCGGCCCAGTTCCGGCAGCAGCACCAGCACCAGCGAGGCCAGAACCACCCCCAGCTGGCTGCCCATGCCGCCCAGCACCACGATGGCCAGGATGATGGCCGATTCCGAGAAGGTGAAGCTTTCCGGGCTGATGAAACCCTGGCGGGCGGCGAAGAACACCCCGGCGAAGCCGCCCAGCATGGCGCCGATGGCAAAGGCCGCCAGCTTGATGTGGGTGGTGTTGATGCCCAGGGCCTTGCAGGCGATCTCGTCCTCGCGCACCGCTTCCCAGGCCCGTCCGGTTGGCAGCTTGCGCATGCCGCGCACGAAAAGGTTGGTGAGCAGGGCCAGGACCAGGATCAGGTAATAAAGGAAGATCAGGCGCTGCATGGGGTGATAGTCCATATGCAGCAGATCGGCGATGCTGTGCTCCGAGCCGGGCGGGGTGAAGCTGTAGCCGAACAGGCCGGGGCGGGGGATCTCGCTGATGCCGTTGGGGCCGCCGGAAAAGCCGGTCCAGTTCACCAGGATCAGGCGGATGATTTCACCGAAGCCCAAGGTGACGATGGCCAGATAGTCGCCGCGCAGCCGCAGGGTGGGATAGCCCAGGATCACGCCGAAGAAGGCGGCGATGCCCCCGGCTACCGGCAGGGCCTGCCAGAAGCTCCAGCCCAGCTGGGTGGACAGCAGGGCATAGGTGTAGGCGCCCACGGCATAGAAGGCCACATAGCCCAGATCCAGCAGCCCGGCCAGACCCACCACCACGTTCAGGCCCCAGCCCAGCATGACGTAGATCAGCACGGTGGTGGCCAGATCCACCGCATAGCGGTTGTCGGAAAAGGCGATGGGCAGCAGGAGGGCGGCGCCGACGCCGGCCCAGCCGACCACGGTCAGCGTCCG
>JAJZGK010000317.1 GCA_021798485.1 Pseudomonadota bacterium | reverse complement strand
ATGAAGGTGTTCGACTGGCTGCTGCAGAACAACCACATGGATTCCCGATGAGTTCGCCAAATCCCGTTCTCCCTGCGTCGCCGCCGCCCGCGCTTACGCCGCTCGCGGCGCCGCCTGCGGCCCCGCGTTTCACCGAAGCGCTGCTGTTCTGGCTCAAGCTCGGCTTCATCAGTTTCGGCGGCCCGGCCGGACAGATCGCCGTGATGCACCAGGAACTGGTCGAGCGCAGGCGCTGGATTTCCGAGCGGCGTTTCCTGCACGCGCTCAACTACTGCATGGTGCTGCCCGGGCCGGAGGCGACGCAGCTCGCCATCTACATCGGCTGGCTGCTGCACCGCACGCGCGGCGGTATCACCGCCGGGGTGCTGTTCGTGCTGCCGTCGCTGTTCATCCTCATCGGCCTGAGCGCGATCTACATGGCCTACGGCAACCAGCCGCTGGTGCTGGGTGTGTTCGCCGGGGTCAAGCCGGCGGTGGTGGCGGTGGTGGCGTTCGCGGTCTGGCGCATCGGCTCGCGCGCCTTGAAGAACGGGGTGCTGTGGTTGATCGCGGCGGCGGCGTTCATCGCCATGTTCGCGCTGGGCCTGCCGTTTCCGGCCATCGTGCTGGGCGCCGGTGCGGTGGGCTGGATCGGCGGGCGCATCGCCCCGGGCAGGTTCCAGATCGGTGGCGGCCATGCCGCGGCGCACGCCGCGTACGGCCCGGCGCTGATCGACGACGCCACGCCACCACCCGCGCACGCCCGCTTCCGGCCCTGGCGCCTGGTCGCGCTGCTGGCCATCTTCCTGGCGCTGTGGGCGGCGGCTTTCGCCCTGCTTCCCGCCGGCACGTTGCGCGACATGGGACTGTTCTTCACCAAGGCCGCCTATGTCACCTTCGGCGGCGCCTATGCCGTGCTGCCTTATGTCTACCAAGCCGGGGTCGAGCATTTCCACTGGCTCACCGGTCCACAGATGATCGACGGCCTGGGCCTGGGCGAGACCACCCCGGGGCCGCTGATCATGGTGGTGGCCTTCGTCGGTTTCGTCGGCGCCTGGACGCATCAGGTGTTCGGCCCCCAGTCGCTGCTGCTGGCGGGTGCGGCGGGTGCCGTGGTGGCCACCTTTTTCACCTTTCTGTCCTGCTTCCTGTTCATTCTCGCCGGCGGCCCGCTGGTGGAAGCCACGCGCGACGACCTGCGTTTCACCGCGCCGCTCACCGGTGTCACGGCGGCGGTGGTGGGCGTGGTGCTGAACCTGGCGGTGTTCTTCGCCTGGCATGTGTTCTGGCCGCGGAGCAGCGGAGCGGCGCCGTTCGCCGGTGGGTTCGAGGGGTTCGATGCGCTGTTGGCGCTGGCTGCGTGGTTCGTGCTGTGGAGGGGGCGTGCGGGCATCATGACGGTGGTGCTGGCCTGCGCCGCCATCGGCCTGGTGCATGCGCTCATTGTTTGAGTGACCCGTGGCGCTGAAGGCAACTTGGGGTGGCCCGGCGCCTTCTCTGGAGCAATGGATGACGCCCCTGTTGCCTGAAGGTACTGCGCCGCAAGCCCGCCTGCTGTTGCTGGGGCGGGCCTTGCGCGCTTTGGTGGATGGTTTTGTCGCGGTGCTGTTGCCGGCGTATTTGCTGGCGGTGGGCTTCACCACCTGGCAAGTCGGTCTGCTCAGCACCACGACCCTGCTGGGCTCGGCGCTGCTGACGCTGGCGGTGGGGGCGTGGGGCCACCGCGTCGATTCGTGCCGCTTGCTGCTCGCAGCCGGGCTGCTGATGACCACCACCGGTCTGGCTTTCGCCGGGTTGTCCGCGTTCTGGCCGCTGCTGCTGGTGGCGTTCGTCGGCACCATCAATCCGGGCTCGGGCGATGTCAGCGTGTTCCTGCCACTGGAGCACGCTCGCCTCGCCCACGCCGCACAGGGTGAGGCGCGCACGCTGCTGTTTGCCCGCTACAGCATGGCTGGCGCCTTGTTCGCGGCCATCGGCGCATTGGCCGCCGGTGTGCCGGCCTGGCTCGCAGCTCATGTCGGACTCGAGCCGCTGCCGGCGCTGCGCGGCATGTTCGTGCTGTATGCGGCCGTTGGCGTCGGCGTGTGGCTGCTGTATCTGCGTTTGCCCAAGGCGCATGAGAGTCCCCAGCCGCCGGCCGCGCCGCTCGGTCCGTCGCGCCGCAACGTGGTCAAGCTCGCCGCATTGTTTTCCATCGATGCTTTCGCCGGCGGCCTGGTGGTCAACACCCTGTTGGCACTCTGGCTGTTCCAGCGCTTTGACCTCTCGCCGGGGACAGTCGGCCTGTTCTTTTTCGGCGCCGGGCTGCTGGCAGCGGCTTCGCTGCTGGCCGCACCGCACGTGGCGCGGCGCATCGGCCTGCTCAACACCATGGTGTTCACGCATATCCCCTCCAGCATGTTCCTGATGTTGGCGGCATTCGCGCCCAGCCCGCATCTGGCCCTGGGCTTGCTGCTGGCGCGTGCGGCGTTGTCGCAAATGGACGTGCCCACCCGCAGTGCCTACGTCATGGCGGTGGTGACGCCGCCCGAGCGCACGGCTGCCGCCAGTTTCACCGCCGTGCCGCGCAGCCTGGCCGCAGCGCTCGGCCCGACCCTGGCGGGTGCCATGCTCGGCGCTGGCTGGCTGGCACTGCCGCTGCTGGCCTGCGGGGCGCTCAAAATCAGCTATGACCTGGCGCTGCTGGCGACGTTTCGCCGTGTGCGCTTGCCGCGCTGACGGCCTGCGCCCGGCAGTCCACGACTGCGCGCGAGGGCGCCGCGCGCAGGCCGCCCCTCGCTCCTCGCCACGCGTACCTGAGTTGAGGTCGTCT
>JAJZGK010000316.1 GCA_021798485.1 Pseudomonadota bacterium | reverse complement strand
TGCCCATCAGTCGCTGCTGGCCACCCGCATGCGCAGCCACGATCTGCTGGCGGTGGCCCCGGCCTATGCCCGGCTGCTGCCGCAGCTGCTCAGCGTGGAATGCTGGGGCGGCGCCACCTTCGATGTGGCCATGCGCTTCCTGCGCGAAGATCCCTGGAAACGCCTGGCCGGCTTGCGCGCCGCCATGCCCAATCTGCTGCTGCAGATGCTGCTGCGCTCGGCCAACGGCGTCGGCTACGCCAATTATCCCGATAATGTGGTGCGCCATTTCATCGACCGCGCCGCCCGGGGCGGCATCGATCTGTTCCGCGTCTTCGATTCCCTCAACTGGGTGGAGAACATGCGGGTGGCCATCGACGCCGTGCGCGACAGCGGCGCCCTGTGCGAGGCCGCCCTGTGCTACACCGGCGATATCGACGATCCGGCGCGGAGCAAATACGGCCTCAAATACTATGTCGGCCTGGCCCGCGATCTGGAAAAGGCCGGGGCGCATATCCTGGGCATCAAGGACATGGCCGGCCTGGCCCGGCCCCGCGCCATCGCCCGGCTGGTGCGGGCCTTGCGGGACGAGGTGGGCCTGCCCCTCCATTTCCACACCCACGATACCTCGGGGCTGTCGGCGGCCTCGGTGCTGGCCGCCGTCGATGCCGGGGTGGATGCGGTGGATGCCGCCATGGACAGCATGAGCGGCACCACCAGCCAGCCGCCGCTGGGCTCCCTCAGCGCCGCCTTGCAGGGCCACGCCCGCGATCCCGGCCTGCCCGCCGAGGCTCTGAGCCGGCTTTCGGCCTATTGGGAAGGGGTGCGCCGCCACTATGCCGCCTTCGAGAGCGATCTGAAATCCGGCTCGGCCGACGTTTATCTGCACGAAATGCCCGGCGGCCAGGTGACCAATCTGCGCCAGCAGGCCCGCTCGCTGGGCATCGGCGACGCCCACTGGCCCCAGGTGGCCCAGGCCTATGCCGAGGTCAACCGCCTGTTCGGCGATATCGTCAAGGTCACCCCCACCAGCAAGGTGGTGGGCGACATGGCGCTGATGATGGTCACCACCGGCCTCGCCGCCGCCGATGTGGCCGATCCGGCGCGCGAGATCGCCTTCCCGGACTCGGTGGCGCAGCTGTTTCGCGGCGAACTGGGCCAGCCCCCCGGCGGCTGGCCGCGGGCCTTGAGCCAAAAGGTGCTGAAGGGCGAGACCCCCTTCACCGAGCGGCCGGGCGCGGTGCTGCCGGCCTGTGATCTGACGGCGGCGCGGGCCGAGGCGGAAAAGAAGGCGGGCCGGGCCATCAGCGAGGACGAGCTGGCCTCGTGGCTGATGTATCCCAAGGTCTTCACCGAGTTCGCCGCCCACCAGCGCCGCTTCGGCGATGTGTCGGCGCTGCCGACACCGGTGTTCTTCCACGGCATGGCCATCGGCGACGAGCTGACGGTGGAGCTGGAAAAGGGCAAGGCCCTGATCATCCGCCTGCTGGCCCTGGGCGAGGCCGATGCGCAAGGGGTGCGCAAGGTGTTCTTCGAACTGAACGGCCAGCCCCGCACCATCGTCATCACCGACAAGGCGGTGGCTCCGGCCCGCGCCGCCCAGCCCAAGGCCGAGGACGGCAACCCCGCCCATGTGGGGGCGCCCATGCCCGGTCTGGTGGTGGGCATCGCCGTGCAGCCGGGGCAGGCGGTGGAAAAGGGCGATCTCCTGGTGCGGCTGGAGGCCATGAAGATGGAAACGGCGGTGCGGGCCGAACGGGCCGGCACCGTGCGCGCCCTGGCGGTGACGCCGGGGCAGCAGGTGGACCCCAAGGATCTGCTGCTGACCCTGGACTGAACAGCGGGGCGGCGCATGCCCGGCCGGACAAAAAACGATCCGGCCGGTTTTTAAAAAACAACGAGGCTAATTCACGTTTGGGAGGAATGACATGAGTGAGAAGATATCCGAACCGAAAGGGCTTTCGCCCAGCCGCCGCCAGATGCTGCAGCTGATGGGGGCGGCGGGGGCCGCCTCTCTGCTGCCGCTGCGGCCGGTCTGGGCGGCGCGGCCGATCCGCATCGGTTTCGTCAGCCCCACCACCGGCCCGCTGGCCGCCTTCGCCGAATCCGACGATTTCGTGGTGTCGCAGGTTCTGAACAAGGTCAAGGACGGCATCGACATCGGCGGCGTGCGCTATCCGGTGCAGATCATCCACAAGGACAGCCAGTCCAACCCCAACCGCGCCGCCGAGGTGGCGGGCGAGCTGATCCTCTCGGATCAGGTGGATCTGATGGTGGCCGGCAATACCCCGGAAACCGTCAATCCGGTGGCCGACCAGTGCGAGGCCAACGAGGTGCCCTGCATCACCAACGATTGCCCCTGGCAGCCCTATTTCTTCGGGCGCGGCGGCCGCCCCGGCACCGGCTTCGACTGGACCTACCATTTCTTCTGGGGCCTGGAGGACGTGATCGCCACCTATACCGACATGTGGGATCTGGTGCCCTCGAACAAGGTGGTCGGCGCCTTGTGGCCCAACGATTCCGACGGCAACGCCTGGGGCGATGCCCAGCACGGCTTCCCGCCGGTGCTGAAGGCCAAGGGCTATACCCTGGTCGATCCGGGCCGCTTCCACAGCTTCACCGATGATTTCACCGCCCAGATCAACGCCTTCAAGAATGCCAAGGTGGAGATCCTCACCGGCGTGGTGGTGCCGCCCGATTTCACCACCTTCTGGACCCAGGCGGCCCAGCAGGGCTTCCATCCCAAGGTGGTCACCGTGGGCAAGGCCCTGGAATTCCCCGGTCCGGTGGCGGCCCTGGGGTCGCGGGCCAGATC
>JAJZGK010000315.1 GCA_021798485.1 Pseudomonadota bacterium | reverse complement strand
CCTGCAGCACCAGGCGCCCGGCGAAGCAAAGCGCCACGAACAGCGCCAGCGACGGCCAGCGCGTCAGCACGCGAAGGCCGATGCCGCCCTCGTCGGTGGTGGTGAGGCCGATCATGGGAATGCCCAGCAGCAGGGCGATGAAGGCGATGGAGAACGCATCCTTCAGGCGCTGCGCCACGGTCATGGTGTGCGGGGTCATCGCGGCCTGCATCACACCTTCTCCACTTCCGGGCGGCCCAGCAGGCCGGTGGGGCGGAACATCAGCACCAGGATCAGGATGGCGAAGCTGGCCACGTCCTTGTATTCGGCCGAAAGATAGGTGGCCCAGAAGGATTCCACCAGGCCGATGATCAGGCCGCCCAGCATGGCGCCGGGCAGCGAGCCGATGCCGCCCAGCACCGCCGCCGTGAAGGCCTTGATGCCCACCACGAAGCCGATGAAGAAATCCACCACGCCGTAATAGACGGTGACCATCACCCCGGCCACGGCGGCCAGACCGGCGCCGATCATGAAGGTGACCGAGATGATGCGGTCCACATTATAGCCCAGCACCTTGGTCACCACCTGATCCTGCTCGCAGGCGCGCTGCTGGCGCCCGAAGGAGGTGCGGGTGATCAGCCAGGTGAACCCGGCCATCAGGGCCACGGTGGTGACGATGATGAGGATCTGGGTATCGAACAGGCGCACGGTGAAGGTGCCCTGGGTGAAAAGATCGAGGCCGCCGGTGAGGATCGGGCGGATCGGCTTGATGCGGGCCCCTTGCGTCACCTGCACCATGTTTTCCAGGAAGATCGACATGCCGATGGCGGAAATCAGCGGCGCCAGACGGTTGGAGGCGCGCAAGGGCCGGTAGGCGATGCGTTCCACCGCCCAGCCGTAGACCGAGGTGAAGGCGATGGCCACCACCAGCACCGCCAGCAGGGCGAACGGCACCGAACTGACGCCGAAGGCGGACAGCAGGGTGAAACTGGTGACGGCGATGAAGGCGCCCACCATGTAGATGTCGCCATGCGCGAAATTGATCATGCCGATAATGCCGTAAACCATGGTGTAGCCGATGGCGATCAGGCCATAGACGGCTCCCAGTGTCAGGCCGTTGATCAATTGTTGGATTGCCTGGGCCATGAAGTCTCCAAGGAAAAGATCTGGTGTTCCGGAAAAGAGCCGGATGCGGGCGGGCGCCCGCATCCGGCCGGGGGCGGGTTACTCCTGTTCGTCCAGCGACATCAGGCTGGCATTGCCGCCCGCCGCGGTGGTGTCCACCGACAGCGTGCGTTCCGAGGCGAAGCGGTAGAGATAGTGCGGGCCGCCGGCCTTGGGGCCGGTGCCCGACAGCCCTTCGCCGCCGAAGGGCTGCACCCCCACCACCGCGCCGACGATATTGCGGTTGACGTAGGTGTTGCCCACATGCAGGCGGGCGGTGATGCGGGCCACCGTCTCGTCGATGCGGCTGTGGATGCCCAGGGTCAGGCCGTAGCCGGTGGCGGCGATGGCGTCGCACACCTGATCCAGCTCGGTGGATTTCCAGCGCACCACATGCAGGATGGGGCCGAACACCTCGCGCTCCAGGCGGTGGATGCCGTCGATCTCGTAGGCGCGCGGGGCGAAGTAGCTGCCCTTGGGGCTGGCCTCGGGGGCCAGATCGCACACATGGATCAGCTTGGCGAAGCTGTCCAGTTTGGCGGCATGGGCCAGCAGGCTCTGGCGGGCCTCCTCGTCGATCACCGGGCCGACATCGGTGCGGATCTCGGCGGGATCGCCCACCACCAGCTCGGCCATGGCGCCCTTCAGCATGGTGATGACCTTGTCGGCGATATCCTCCTGGATGAAGAGCACGCGCAGGGCCGAGCAGCGCTGGCCGGCGGAATTGAAGGCCGACAGCACCACGTCGCGCACCACCTGTTCGGCCAGGGCCGAGGAATCGGCGATCAGGGCGTTCTGGCCGCCGGTTTCGGCGATCAGCGGCACGATGGGGCCGGGCTTGGCGGCCAGGGACCGGGCGATCAGCTTGGCCACCTCGGTGGAGCCGGTGAAGGCCACGCCCGCCGTGCGGCTGTCTTCCACCAGGGCGGCGCCGATGCGGCCGTCGCCGGGCAGGAACTGCAGCACGGCGCCGGGAATGCCGGCCTCGTGCATCAGCTTCACCGCCAGGGCGGCGGTCAGCGGCGTCTGTTCCGCCGGTTTGGCGGCCACGGCGTTGCCGGCGGCCAGGGCGGCGGCGATCTGTCCGGTGAAGATGGCCACCGGGAAGTTCCACGGGCTGATGCAGACGAAAACGCCGCGTCCGCCCAGGGACAGGCTGTTGCGTTCGCCGGTGGGGCCGGGCAGGGCGATGGGGACGGCGAACTTTTCGCGGGCCTGGGCGGCGTAGTAGCGCAGGAAGTCGATGGCTTCGCGCACTTCCGACAGGGCGTCGGTCTGGCTGCGGCCGCCTTCCAGCACGATCAGGGCCATCAGCTCCTGCAGATTGGCCTGGAACATGTCGGCGGCCTTGTCCAGCAGGGCGGCGCGGTGTTCGGCCGGGGTGGCGTCCCAGGCGGGGAAGGCGGCGCGGGCCGAGGCCATGGCTTCGGCCACGTCCTGGGCGCTGGCGTTGACCACCCGGCCCACCACGCGGCTGTGGTCGGCGGGGGCGGTCACGGGCTCGGCCTGGCCGCCGCGGCTTTGGGCGGCGATCACCGGGGCGGCCAGATGCTCTTGCGCGGCGGAACGTTCCAGAACGGCCTTGAAATCGGCCAGGGTGGGTTTGTCGGACATATCCAATCCTTGGGAATTGCGGCGGCTGGCGCCGAACA